>DAIDJX010000380.1 GCA_027451165.1 Prolixibacteraceae bacterium
CAATGCTCAGCCTGAATTGGAAAAAGCCGGTAACCGGATCCGTTTTGCTGTTGCACGCGGACCCTTGAACATTGCCTCCTTCCTGCTGGGCACTACCGAGCTGATGATGGCCATGATCATAGATCCGGAAAAAACACATCAGTTGCTGGAGAAAATCACCCGGTTTACCATCAACTGGCTTCAACTGCAGAAAGAAACAATCCCATCCATTGAAGGGATTTTTATCCTTGACGATATTGTGGGTTTTGTCGGGGAAGAGGAATGCCGGGAATATGCCGTTCCCTATATCCAGCGGATCTTCCGGTCGTTCGATTCCAAAGTGAACTTTTTCCACAACGATGCACAGGGACTGGTGAGCACCCCTTTCCTTGGAGAGATGGGTATAAACCTTTTTAATTTCAGCTTTGAACATTCCCTGACAGAGATCAGGGAGTTGGCAGGACCCGGTGTGACCTTGCTCGGGAACCTTCCGCCGCGCGATGTACTGGCTGCGGGAACCCCTGAAAAGGTTTTTGAGGAGACCGTAAAAATGGTCAATTCCATCAGCGACAAATCCCGGATCATCTGGTCGGTAGGCGGTGGGATGTCCCCGGGGGTACCAACAGAGAATATCAGGGCGTTTCTGGAAGGATTGCACTAACCCCAGCATTAATACTGGGGGTGGAAAAGAGAAAAATTGATCGCAATACTATTTCTGAACAAATATGAGACTTAGCTCTTTTGTCATCTTTCTTTTATTTCAACTGACTCTCTCCTCCCAGGAACTCCTTCGCTTCAAACTGGTTCCGGATGTGGAAGCAGCATCCTCTCCCGTTTCTATCCCACTCGACGGACTTATCCTTAACCTTGATACCGGCCGCGTTGCCCTGTTTGAAATCACCGGGAAAACAGAAAAGGAAGTTCCCTGCCAACTGGAACCGGGAGTATCTCCACGGTTATGGTTTATCAATGAAAGCCACTCAGGAGTGAAAAAATTTGTGGTAAGGAAAATAATGAACAATACTCCGGCTTCCGGACGAATAGAGGTCAAATTGTCTGATAAGGTCATGACTGTCCTGAAGGAGGGGAATCCGGTGCTGAATTATAACCATGCGGTAGTATATCCGCCTGCCGGAGTGGACACGGTTTTTAAACGCTCAGGTTTCATTCATCCGCTCTGGTCTCCGGGAGGAGAACCCCTTACCCGCATTCAGGCGCCTGACCATTACCACCATTACGGCATCTGGAATCCCTGGACGGAAACAACCATTGACGGGAAAAAGGTGGATTTCTGGAACCTGAACAAACGCCAGGGGACCGTTTGTTTTGCCGGTTATCTCGATGCAGTAACGGGTCCAGTGTACGGAGGATTCAAGGTTCACCAGGAACACATTTACTTTCCTGAAAAAAACAGGGAAAGACTGGCCATTGATGAAATGTGGGATGTCAGGGTCTGGAATATCCCCGGTAAGGGGATTTCCGTTGTCGACCTCACCACAACGCTGAATACCCCGCTCCCTTCGGGTATTATGCTCGATGCATACCGCTACGGTGGCGGAATTGGCTACAGGGCTACTGAAAAATGGAATAAAAACAACAGCTCGGTATTGACTTCAGAAGGGAAGACAAGGGCAGATGCCGATGGCAGCAATGCCCGCTGGTGCCTGGTGGAAGGAGAAACAACTGTTCCCGCCGGAAGGTCAGGTATCCTGTTTCTGAGCCATCCTTCCAACCGGAAACACCCGGAACCCATGCGGGTATGGCCACTGGAGCAAAATGGCCGGGGAGACCTCTATTTTGAATTCTGTCCCACCCGTCATTTCCCCTGGAAGCTGGAACCCATGAACAATTACATCCTCAAATACCGGATGATTGTGTTTGATGGGAAGATGACACCGGAAGAGGCGGAAAGATGGTGGCGCGGGTTTGCAAAGACGCCCAGGTTGGACGTCTCATAAAGTAAGTAAAGACGCCCAACCTGGGCGTCTCAACCATAAGGACAAAAAGAAGGAAACCAGTAAAGACGCCCAATTTGGGCGTCTCAACCAATAAAAAAAATATGAAACGCAGAACATTCATTACCACCTCCCTCGCCGGCACTGCAGGAGCCATCCTGGTTCCCACGATCGTTCCGGCTTCGGTATTTGGCAAAAATGCCCCTTCCAACATGATCAACATCGGGCAGATCGGTTGCGGCCGGATTGCCCGTGACCACGACCTCAGGGAAACGCTGCCTTATTTTGACCAGGCCCGTGTGATTGCCGTCTGTGACCTGGACAGTAAACGGGTGGCCGACGGTAAAAAATATGTGGAATCCTGGTATGCCCGTAAAACCGGGAATGAGAAATTCATCGATGTAAAGATGTACGAGGATTACCATGATCTGCTGGCCAATCCTGACATTGACGCAGTAATGATCAGTACCCCCGACCACTGGCATTCCCAGCCGGCTTTGGAAGCGGCGCTGGCCAAAAAGGACATTTACCTGCAGAAGCCTACCTCCCTGACCGTCACAGAGGGACGCCTCCTCAGCGATGTGGTTCGTCGTCAGGGGGTCATCCTGCAGGTGGGCACCCAACAACGGGCATCCAAACAATTCAGGATTGCCGCTGAACTGGTCAGAAATGGAAGAATCGGAAAACTGAG
>DAIDJX010000381.1 GCA_027451165.1 Prolixibacteraceae bacterium
ATGTTACGGACAACAACCTGATACTGCTCTACCAATGACTTAAAGGCCATCTGGTCTCCACGCTTCAGCGCTGCTATGACTTTTTCTTCTTCCAAAACAGTTGTTACACTCAGAGTTTATAGTAAGACACCAGAGTGAAAATTAACTTGCGGCCTTAGCCTATTTTTTGAAAACCCAATCCTTGAATTGCGAATTTTTAGGGTTACCGGAGCAACTTCAGCCCCTCCAGTGCAGATTTGTCGCCTGGTGAATAAAGGATAACCTTATTAAAGAGGATTTTGGCTTCACGGTTTTTCCCCATTTGCAGGTTAGTCCAGGCAAGCATCAACAGCCCATCATAGCCGAATGGATAGAAATCAACTACCTTCTGAAATAAGCGGTATGCCTGTGCCCAATCTTTTCGCTCATAACAGAGCAAACCCAGGCGGTATAAGGCCACCGTATTTCCGGGGTTATTCTCCAAAATCTGTGTATAGATTTTCGTTACCTCATTCCATTCTTTATTTGCCGCTAAAGGTAAAACCAGTCCGAACCGGGCTTCTTCAGAATAAGGAAGCAGGGAAAGGGCCATTTTATAGTAAACCTTGGACTCTTCATAATTTTTCAGATTATAGGAAAGCCATCCCAACCGGAGGTTGAATTCATAGGAATCCTCCTGGTATGCCTTCTTCAGCACAGCAGCTGATTGAAGAAAGTTATTCTCTTTTTCGAAGGAATAACTCTGTGCAAATGCCTGAAGGACTGCATCATTGTACTGTCCTTTAGTAACCATTACAACAAGAAGCAGGAGTACGGATAGACATATTTTCATAAACGCCATCGCAATGAAATTAAAAAGTTAAAGTCGGTGAAATAAAACAACTTAGTATCATAATTTACAGCGTCAGCATATACAAAAGTGGTGCCTTCTTTTTCAGACTGCATATACTTCATGGAAAGTGCCAAACGGTTTTTGAAAAGCGGCGTCCAAAGGGTCAATCCCCACTGTCCGTTGATCGTTTCCGGCATGTTGTAAACAACCTGTCCACCCCTCAAAAAATAGTTTTTCATTTTTCCGAAACTGTATTCCCCGGTTAACCAAAGCGGGCCGGTTTTCAAACCAATCAAAGGATGCAGTATAAGCTCCGTTTGGACAGCGCCTTCCTCCCTGTGGATGGAAACTTCAGGAGCAAGATAAAAATCAAGATTCCCGAAAGGATACAGCGCCAGGCTAAGGGTTCCCTGCCACTGCCGGAGCCGGTTGATTTCAGCATAGCCCAGTTCAAACCCTGGCTTCAGGTAAGTCCAGTCTTTTTCAAGTCCGGCCGTAACCACGAAATCTTTGATATCCCAGGTAGAAAGACTCAGGTCAATGTTCCCTGAAGACATTGACGAAGGAATATAATAGTCTGTCATACCCCATAACTTTGTAAATGATGCACTTACATCCCAGCCTGGTAAGGGGAAAAATCGCCCGGCCAGGTAGTATTGATACTGCCTGGCCCCCGGTTCTTTGAAATTTTCCGGCAGATTTACCTTATTGTTCACCTGGATGGCGCGCCGGATGTCCATCATACAGAAATGGTTGTACAGGTTCAGGCGTGCTCCGGGGTGCAGGTCCAAGGCCACCCCCTGGTAAAACTGGTATTTCAGCAATGACCGGAATAATGAGTTTCCATCTGACTGTCCCAGCTTTTCACCCGACAATCCGTTAAAATTACGGTTGACAGAAAGTAAAGACTCACTGGCAATTGACGACAGTACCCCTGTTTTCTTTACGTTCATTTCTTTAAGAAGCCTATCCTGGAAAGAATCTGTCAAACCTGTTGCTTCGTCTTCCCTTCCGGATAAAATGAGGGCCCAATAAAAATAGGAATTCAGGAAATCATCCTTTTTACTGGCTTCAAAGGCCTTTCGAAAATGGGTGACTGCCAGTTTGTATTTCTTAAGTTCATAAGCAGCCACCCCGGCCCTGACCCTCAGGTAATAAAAATCAATCCCGTTGTGCAGTGATTCCCGCGTTTCCCGGAGTAAAGGTTCCCATCTTTTCGAGGAATACAAATCCCAGGTCAGAGAATCGATACGGGTCCGCAGCGGTTGAGCTGGTGAAGGTATCTGAATGGAAAAAACCAGCAAAAAAATTAATAAGAGCCTGTGCATATTGCTGTAAATGTATGCGTTTTGGAATGAAACCTGAATTCAGAAATCCGGTTTTCAGCCAGCCTGATATCAAAAGAGGCTTTTTCTTTACCAAATTCGCGGATTTTCACTTCTAAACCGGCTTGCGCAGCATAAAAATCTTCAGCAAGGGATACAAATTCGAGTTCATATTCCGGCTTTAAAAAAAGGTGGAACGGAGCAAGAAAATCCTGTATAACAAGTGGAATTCCCCCTGAAGTTTTATCGGGAGGTAAGGCATCCTGAATTTTCAATTCAGGATAAAAGCCGGCAGGGAGACCATAAAACCCCAGATAAAAATAATAAAGCAAATTTCTTCTGCTCCCAATAAAGTTGGTAAAATAGTGAAAATGCCCGTTGTTGTAGAAGTAAGCCCTGGCGCCTGAATCAGAACATTCGAAATAGCTGTTGTTGTATTCATCGGTTTTAATTTCCCAGAGATGTGTTTTGTCCA
>DAIDJX010000382.1 GCA_027451165.1 Prolixibacteraceae bacterium
GTTTGACGGACCCCGCGTCGACAACGACCGGAAAAGTTACGATCCCATGCGAAAACAGGGTGCCATCCTTCTTGGGAATGGCGGTGACAACAGCGTAGGATCCCAGGGAACCTTTTATGAAGGGGCAATGACGGCAGCCGGGACCTTCCCGACGGTGGAAACCAATCAGAAAGTCCAGGCCAACATTGTGGCAGCCGGATATGATGTATCTTGCCTCAGCATTGCACCAGCCATGACTTCCGATACCCCCCCGGGGCTCATAACTTTTGCTCCCCATTCTTCCCATAACCTAACCCTGACCTTTACCAATACCTCAGCAGTACCTATAAATGATCTTTCCCTGGAAATTTCAGTACCAGAAGGTTGGAAATGCGGAATCCTGAATTCCGGAGAGAGTGTCCTTACGTTCAAAGACCGCTTAATGCCCGGAAAGAGCATAAGTGCCACCTTTACGGTTATTTCGGGTCTGGAAGCCTATAACGGTGATCTGGTGGGGAAAGCTTCATGGCCAAATCCGCTGAACGGTCAATCCCGGGTGGAAACAGCCGTAATAAAGGTACGGAACGTCAGTCCGGTTAAAATCAATGAATTTCGTATCAGCGATGGATCTACTGAAAATACAACCAACTCATTTATTGAGCTATACAATTCAGGTGATGTCCCAGTCGACCTTTCAGGCTGGACTTTCACCCAGCATCAGACCCAAATGCCTGTTTTTTCATCGGTGAAGATCCCTTCAGGAACCAAACTTGCTCCCCATGGATTTTACCTGATGGGTTTGTCCAATTCCGGGCTGGCTGTTCCGGCAAAAAAAGGGGAGTCTGTCATTTATGTCCGTAATACTACCGGCATGACTGTGGGTGATGTGATCGGAATCGAAACCGGTTCTGCGAGAGAAACGCGTAAGATCACGGAGATCACGACTCCGCCGGCTCCCCCCCAGGCTGCTGATTCGCCGGCCGGCTTTGGCCGAAGGGGTCCGGTGGGCTCCACAACGGTATGGCAACCCCTCCCGGATGGTCCGGTGATCACGATCCCTCCCGGATCAACCAGCATCCCCGTCACCAGTGTGGCCGGATTTGAAGTTGGCCAGAAGATGGCCATCGGATACGGAGCATCCTATCCGGCGGTTGCCATGGCTGTTGAAAAATATGAGGTAGTCACCATAACCCAGGTGGGGAAACCGGGGACCCAGGCCTGGCTCTCGATGGATGCAAAGGCAGGTGACAGAAACATCAAGGTATCTTCAACAGAGAACATATCAGTAGGCGACAAAATCCGGTTGGACATCGACAGCAAGGGACACGGGATAGAAACCGTCACGGTGAAAAGGGTAGGGACAGCATCCTCACGCAGCACATTCAACGGTCCGCTAACAGAGAAAGACGATCCGGGTACCGGACTCGAACTTACCGGCCGGTTGAAGTTCAACCATTCCTCCAACATGCCCTTCAGTGTCCGGGGAACCGGGATCACCTTCTCGCCGGCAACAGCTTTTGCGCACTCGAGCAATGAGCCTGTTCTGGCACTCAGCTCCTCCATTACCCTGGATCAGCCTCTTTCTTACGATCACGAAATTGATGCGGTGGTCAGTGATGCAAAGGTTAGCACCACCGGTTACCAGGGCGCCACAAAGCCGGATCAGTGGTTCGGCGGTCCGGTTCTTTCTTCCGCGGCGGGTAGCATGGTTTTGCGCGATGCTGACAGCCATGTGGTGGATGGGCTCAATTATGGCGGACTTGTAGATCCCTGGATTGCCGAAGGGTACCAGGCTGCCTCCGGAGCAGGTGAAAGCGGGTGTTTTGTGACATCCCCCGCTATGGGCAGAGGTTTCAGAATGGGGCCTCCATCACCGGGAAGCCAGCCTGACAGGAGTGCAGGACGTTTTCCTGACGGTGTTGACAATGACTTCAACTGCCGCGATTTTCAGTTACAAAATACAGTATCGCTGGCAGCCCCTGCCACCCAGGGCTCAGAGAATATCAAGGTTTCCAGTGTGACAGGCTTTAATGCCGGACAAAAAATTTTCATCGGCTCGGGAGCGAACAGGGAAACAGCTGTGGTTGCAGTGATCGGGACTCCAGGGGCCACTACGCTGGGACAGGCAGCAGCCGCAGGCAAAAAAGTTCTTCTGGTTGCAGGTGTGGAAGGGTTTACCCCCGGTCAGACCATTACCATTGACCAAAATGCCGGTAAGGAGACCGCTGTGGTTGCTTCCGTGGCGGCCGTACGCAGACGGTTTGGTGGTATGGGGAACAATGCTCCGGATACAATCTCCGTGACCATGCCACTTAAATTTGCACACAATGAAGGAGCTCTGCTCTCCGGCAGCGGCATTACCCTTGCAACACCGCTGACCATGCCCCATGCCAGTGGATCACCGGTGGCCGGTAACCTTCCCTCTCCCGGAGAACCTAACCAGTATGCAAGAAAACCTTAACTTTTTGCAGTGTTGGTTGAACGCAATGCTTATGAAAATAAAATCTTATTTCTGATATGAAAAAATGGATGATTATTGCCGGCTCTCTTTTACTGTTCTTCCTGAGTTCAAAGAGTCAGGATGTTGACAAGCCTGCGCCGGAAGGCTTTGATAAATTGCGGGATGGT
>DAIDJX010000383.1 GCA_027451165.1 Prolixibacteraceae bacterium
AGGTATTACCTGAGTGATGAAGAATCCCTGCATTCTATCGCCACGGAAGCCTGCTGCGAAGCCATTAACAGCTCAGGGGTCAATCCGGCTGACATAGATTTGTTGATCTTCTATACGGAAGTCCCCACTTCCTACCGGGAAGATTCCGTCTTGTACAGGCGTTATTATGAGCTTTCCTCCCACATTCAGCATACACTGGTTCAGAAGTCTGCAGGTGTGCATTGTGAATGTTTCAATATGGCCGGAAGCTGCGTGGTTTTTATTTCGGCGCTTCAGATTGCCACCAGTCTTATCCGCTGCGGCATGAAAAAAAACATTCTGATTGTTGGCGCTTCCAATAATTCCACTTTCCTGAATGAAAAGGACAAAAATGTATTCATGGCGTTTGGCGACGGAGCAGCAGCAACCATTGTAAGTGCATCAGATGCGCCAGGATGTATTGACTTTTACCGCATGACGGATGGCGAAGGCTATAATGCAGGGTATTTTGAGGATTACCAAACCCTGATCATTGACCGGAAAAGAGTTTCGGAATTTGCCCCGCTTGCCTTTCAGTTTGCGGTGGAAGGCATTTTAAAGAAGACCCACCTGAAAATGGAAGACATTGATTTGCTGGTGCCCCATCAGGCCGGATCACGGATAATCGCCCGGGGGATGGAGTTATCGCATGTGCCGGAAGAAAAGGTTTATATCTGTCTGGAGGATTTTGGAAACATCGGCGCCCCCTGTTTGCAGATTGCCCTGACCAATGCCATTCATGAAAACAGGATAAAAAAGGGAGATCTGGTTTTGCTGGTGGCATTTGGGATTGGGTGGAATTATGGTGCGGCGCTGGTACGGTACTGAACAAACCAAACTCCCAACGCAACCTGTAACTCTTTTTTTGTATCTTTCCTATATGAAAAATTCGTTCAGAATATGAAAGCCATATTGTTCATTACAGGTCTGATCCTTTTATCCACAGGTTGCCAGCGGGTGGAATATTACGTTGATCATCCGGGCTACCCGACTTTGAGAGAAGCGGAAATTGTATACTACGGTGCTCCTGAAGTGGATGGTTGCGGATGGCTGATAAATGTGGATGATCAGTTGTATCATCCGGAGGCCCTTGATGAAAGCTTAAAAACGGATAACCTGAAAGTTAGGATTGATTATATCCTGACCAGGGAAATATTCAGATGTGGCAGGGGCGGGGTTTCCTATAAAACCATCCGGATTCTGAAAGTTGAAGAACTGAACCGAAAGAAAGAGGTCGGGATTTTGCAGGACACCCGGTGGAACAAATTGAAAATGGACCCTTTCAGAATGGATTCAGTATTGGTTGACGGTGATACCCTTAGGTTAAAAGTCAGTTACAGCGGGGGTTGCAGGGAGCATACCTTCAATCTGTGGAAGCTTCCACCGAATGCTCTGGTTCCACCCACCCCGGAGCTCCTGCTTGACCATAATGCGAATGAAGATATGTGTGAGGCATGGCTGACCAGGTGGCTGGCATTCAGTCTGAAGCCCATCCGGGTAAATGGCAAAAACGAAGTGACTTTCCTGATGCGGGGTTCGCCGGAAATGTCGGCCTATTTTGGCAAGTTTGTGTATTCCTGGTGAGAAAAAACGTTTACCTGTGTTTACATCACTAAGGCAAACCTCATTTTTTTCAAACCCGGAATCACTCTTTTTACTTATCTTTCGGCCTTGTTAAGACGAAAAAATTTCTGAACCAGGCTGAGTATGAAACCCGATAAATCTCTTCTGCTGCTAATTCTGCTTCTTGCAATATTTTCCTGCAGAAATAAGCCCGGCACCAATTGCCCGGTTATCAGCAAATTACCGGTGATCTCCCCGGATTACACCCAGGTCACCATTCCGGTCAACATCGCACCATTGAATTTTTCCATTTCCACCACCGGGGAGGATTGTTATGTGGAGATCTCCGGAAGCAAAGGGAAGGCTTTGGCGCTGCATCCCAGGAATGGTCAAGTGATTATTCCGGTCGGACAGTGGAAAAACCTGCTTGCCGCCAATGCCAATGATTCTATTCATTTCAGGATTTTTGAAAAGAAAAACGGGGTTTGGGCCAGGTATCCGGAATTTTCGCAATATGTTTCCGATGCACCCATCGACAGGTTTTTGTATTACAGGATGTTGTATCCGGGCTATGAAAGCTGGTCGGAAATCAGCATCGTTCAGCGGTCGCTGGAGAACTTCGCAGAAAAAACAGTAGTGCAAAACAATACCATTGACCAGAATTGTGTCAATTGCCATGCTTTTAACCGGAATAATCCAGGGGATTTTATGATCCATGTCAGGGGCTCACATGGGGGAACCCTTTTCCTTAAAGATGGCGCATTGACCAAATTTAACCTGAAAACAGCTGAGATGGAAAACAGCGCGGTCTATCCGCGCTGGCACCCTTCCGGAAAATATGTGGCTTTTGCCTCCAACAAAGTCATTCAGCAGTTCCACGCCCTGGCAGAAAAACGGATAGAAGTGTCGGACCTCAATTCCAGCCTCGTATTGTTCGACCTGGAGAAAAACGAGATGATGGATATTCCCTGCGGGGATAAAAAGGTGAACATGGACACGTATCCCGAATGGT
>DAIDJX010000384.1 GCA_027451165.1 Prolixibacteraceae bacterium
AAATCGTACATCCGAAATCCGAAATCAAATTTTAATCCAGGTTGGTCAGCAAAGCATCCCTTTCTTTCAGAAACTCGGAAAGCCGTTCGTAGGGATCACGGGTGAGCGCCACCCTACCCGACCGGATGAACTGCATGACTTTGAACTGTTTCATCTGTTCAAACAGATCCTGGGTCTCTTCTTTATGCCCGGTCTTTTCAATTACCGTATATTCACGGGTTATTTCGAGGATCCTGGCGCCAGAATTCCGGACCATTTTTTCCAGCTGGTCACTGTCATACAAAGCTTCTGTAGGAACCTTGTACAACGCAATTTCCTGGTAGATCATTTCATCGTTGGTCAGGTAAAAAGCCTTCAGCACATCAATTACTTTTTCGATCTGGCTGACGATCTTTCTTATGGTATCTTCAGAACAAAACACCACAATGGTGAATTTAAAAATCCCCGGTAAGGCAGATTCTGAAACCGTCAAGCTCTCGATGTTGATCTTCCTCCTGGTGAAAATCAGGGTAATCCTCGACAGCAAACCGATGTGGTTTTCAGAAAAGACAGTTATGTTATATTCCTTTTTCATATTAAATATTTGTTTTATGTGTAGAGATGAGGCGTGCCTCGTCTTTACATTTAGGGTTCCAGCATGACATGTGACACCGATGCGCCGGAAGGAACCATGGGAAAGACGTTGTCTTCTTTTTCCACCACTACTTCCAGCAGGTAGGGTCCCTGATGGTCAATCATCTTCTGAACTCCTCCTGCAAGTTCATCCCTTGATTCCACCTTGTGACCTTCAATTCCGAATCCTTTGGCAATCATGATAAAATCAGGATTGACCAGTTCAGTAAAAGAGTAACGTTTCTCAAAGAATAGTTGCTGCCACTGGCGAACCATTCCGAGGAAGTTATTGTTCAGCAGAATAATTTTGACAGGCAACTTGTTCTGGGCGATGGTTCCCAGCTCCTGTATGGTCATCTGAAAACCACCGTCACCGATGAAAGCCACCACTGTCCGGTCCATCGCAGCCAGCTGAGCACCCATACTGGCCGGCAATCCGTACCCCATGGTGCCCAGTCCGCCGGAAGTCACACAACTCCGGGAACGTTTGAATTTGAAATAACGGGCAGCGATCATTTGCTGCTGACCGACATCGGTAACAAGGATGGCATCGTCACTGGTCTTTTCAGAAACCAGCCTGACCACTTCGCCCATCGTGAGGCCTTTCTTGACCGGATGCAAATCCTTTTCTATCACCTTTTTGAATTCGACCTTGTCGGCATCCCTGAACTCTTGCAACCATTGCTTGTGTTCATTTTGCTTCACGTTGGATGTCAGCATTTTCAGTGACTTTCTGGCATCCCCGAGGATGGCTACATCTGCCTTTATGATCTTGTTGATCTCGGCGGGGTCGATTTCCAGGTGGATTATCCGCGCATCACGTGCGTAGGCGGATACCTTACCGGTCACCCGGTCGTCGAAACGCATACCCACAGCAATGATCAGGTCGGCCTCATTGGTTTTGATGTTTGGCCCATAGTTACCGTGCATACCCAGCATACCCACGTTGAGCGGATGATCGGTCGGGAGGGCTGAAAGGCCCAGCAAAGTCCAGGCTGCAGGAATTCCGGTTTTTTCCACAAAGGCCTGCAGTTCCTTTTCAGCCTTGGCAATGATCACTCCTTGTCCCAAGAGGAGCAACGGCTTTTTTGCCTGGTCGATCAGATCGGCGGCCTCCTTTACTTTAAAGGGATCTACCGGGTACTCCGGAATATAGCTTCTGATCTTTTTGCATTTTTTATATTCGAATTCAATCTCGCCAAACTGAGCATCTTTGGTAATGTCAATCAGCACGGGTCCAGGTCTGCCTGTCTGAGCGATGAAAAAAGCCTGAGCAATGACCCAGGGGATTTCATCCGGACTGGTGACCTGGTAGTTCCACTTGGTAATCGGCATGGAAATGCTGATCACATCAGATTCCTGGAAAGCATCGGTTCCAAGCAGCGGCGAAGTTACTTGTCCGGTGATGCAGACCAACGGAATAGAATCGATCATGGCATCTGCAATTCCGGTGACAAGGTTAGTGGCTCCCGGGCCTGAAGTGGCAAAACAAACGCCCGCCTTGCCGGTAATTTTCGCATACCCTTCTGCGGCATGGGCTGCTCCCTGCTCATGGCGGGTGAGAATATGGGTGATTTTTTTGTCGTAATCATACAGGGCATCGTAGATTGGCATGATCGCCCCGCCGGGGTATCCAAATATGGTGTCCACCCCTTCTGCAATCAGCGAGAGGATTACAGCTTCGGACCCTGTGATTTTTACTGGTGCTTTATTCATATAATTTCGGATTTCGGATTTACGATTTCGGATTTATTGAATTTCGGATTTCGGATTTGCGATTTCGGATTTATTCAAGACTCAAGACTCAAGACTCAAGATTGTAATACCCTGACCGCTCCCAGGTCAGCTGACGAGACCATCGAGGCATAGGCTTTCAGGGCTTTGGAGACCATCCGTTTGCGGGGTGCCGGTTTCCAGCCTTGCACTCCCTTATTGTTTTCCTCCGATCTCCGT
>DAIDJX010000385.1 GCA_027451165.1 Prolixibacteraceae bacterium
TGGCGACATCCATTGCCCAGGGAACACTTGGGAAAGTGCAGGGAGCACCTGTGTCATACGAGTTCCATAATACGGAATTCCCCATGGTCATCTGATCTCCATTGACCGGGGCGAGTGATTCATTGAACTGGCTTCTGGCTTCACGCCCTGTCATGAACCTGGCGCCAGCATAATAGCCCACCCAGCCATCACCGGTTGCATCTACAAAATAATCTCCTTCAAAACATATTTTTTCAGAGGTTTCAATATTCATACCATTGACGCGTGTAATTTGATCCCCGCTTTTGCTGACCCCGTTGATATAGGTATTCAGAAATACCTGGATGTTTTTTTCATTTTTAACAACCTGCATAATGGTGTCATTGGTAGGTATGGCTTTCTCGTCTCCATTGGGATACCATTGGGTATTTAACTCCTGTACGATGGTGTAAAAAGGCAGACCCTCTGTATGGACGCGTACTTCTTTGCTCGCATTTCCCCCAAGCACAGGACGATCGTTGATCAGGGCTACCGACAATCCCTGACGGGATGCTGCTACTGCAGCACAACACCCGGCAAGTCCACCACCAACCACCACCAAATCGAATTTACCAGCCAGTTTCGCAGTTGCCAATCCCAGCTTCGCCAAACGCCAGTCAGCCATTTCTTCCATCGTCCCGGGAGGGATATCATTCCCGAACTTCGAAAAATAGATGGCGTCACAACGACCTTCAAAACCCGTCAGGTCTTTAAGTTCAAGATTGATGTGCTTATCTTTTATTTTTACTTTTCCGCCAAAAACCCACTGCCATCCGTTTGAATTTGTTCCAAAAACAGGCTCCAATTCGCTACCGTCTATTATGAGTTTAAACATACCCGGAGTTTCAGGCCGGTCCGGAACCCAGTCTTTGGTCCGAACCCAGTAATAATAGGTTCCTTTTTCAGGGAACTCAACCATTGTTTGAGCATTCTTAACCGGCTCACCCATACCATGTGCCAGCAAATACGGAGAGCCCATCGATGGAATGAACTGCTGATCGATCACCCAACCGCCAGGTTGCGAAAAGCTCTCGGCCTCAACCAACACAGATGTTTTACTCTGGGAAAACCCCAGATTGCTTATCAGTAGTGAAATAATTAGAAATGCTTCTTTTATTTTATGTTTCATTTTATTCAGTAATCAACTACCAATGTCGTTCAGGTAGCAAAATACGAAGAATCAGGGAGATTATATGTGTAACCTGATTTTAAAACACGTTACCAGGCCAATTCTGACCCGATAAGGATATAGCCGCTAAAAATGGAACAACAATGATGAAAGTGTTTTGTCCATAACTAAACTTTAGTTGCACTTTCTGAATTTCTTTTGCCCTGTTATTTTATAGCCTGATTCTAAATTTGAAAATCCCGGATTGATCTGAATGAAACCGAACTGCAAGGATATTATTTTCTTCTTCTTTTATCTGGCACATGGCGCCATCACAGTCTACTCCTGAACAGGAGAATCCGGCAGGTACATGGATCCGCATGGTCAGCGGGAATGAACCGACTAATTCGATTTCCCCTTCCAGAACCCCGGGGTTTTCGTTCCACAGGAATTGTTTTAGCTCAAAGCCGTTTTGGGTAATGTGGCGGTCACTGCTTACCCATTGCGGTACTGGTTTCAGCGGGTGCACTGCAAGCAGGCGTACACTATGAGCCGGAACTTCCGCTTCAATCCGGCCTGAAATAATACCGCAACATTTTTGTTCCCAGAATTCATAAGCAAGGTATTGTTCTTCAGTGGCAATTCCCAGCTCTTCGGCAGTGACTGAAACAACATTGGCGTCGTCTTCCCAGTTAAAAAGGGCCACCACATTGTAATGGCCCAGCCATTTATTCTCAACCTGCAGGTTCCACACCGGCAACATGGAGAAATAGGGGAACAGGTTGACCGGGCGGACATCAGCAACCGGCAAGGTTTGCTGCAGGATCTTCATCTGACTGTCAGACAGGCCGGCCAGTTTATCGCCAAAGAAAGTCATCTGTCCGGGCAGGGCAACGATAGTGGCAGACACCCTTGCCTCTTCGGGCGGTAAGTCGTGTACAAGCAGGGTGTCCGGGTCGGCAATCAAAACGATGTTATGTGTAAAAATCTGGTTCATCGTACAGCTTCCCTGATTATGAACGTTATCCCATTTTACCGGTTGGTTGGGATGGACAATATCTGCCCCAATACGGGATGCGTCAGCATACATGGCCTCCGGCCCCGAGGTATGCCCCTGGCAAGCCAGAAAAACACGGTCTTCACCTATGCCTTCCCGAAATACTCTTACACACTGCTCGAAGGGGTTGACGACGGAGGGGTTGGAAAAACGTTCCCTGATTTCAGGCCTTTCGTACAAATGGGCACAATAGCCGTGCGAACGGCCGGACATACCATCGATCTTAAAAAATTCATACCCCCACCCATGAGAGGCCGTGTCGAATATTTGTCCCAGGTGTTTCAGCGCTTCCGGCACAGTTGGATCAAGTGTGAAACGTCCGTTCCAGGAAGAGATGGGCTGACCTTGTTTATCGTGGAGGAACCAATTCTTATGC
>DAIDJX010000386.1 GCA_027451165.1 Prolixibacteraceae bacterium
TAAAATTACCGAAAATGGCCGGCCCCTGGTAATCGTCAGGATGTTTGGAATCGTCAATGTGCAGGTTTTCAATGGTAATCCGTTCCGGCATGTAGCAGGTGTATCCAAAATCATGCTGCCCGGAATTGGATCCGCCGATCAGGCTGGCGCTGACCGGCCGGCCGTTTGCCGGGACAAACTTACAGTTACGGATGATAAATTCTCCCTGCCAGGTACTGCCGTAATCGGAACGCAGGTTAATCAGGTTTCTCGCGTAAATGGTAGAATTCTCCACTGTAAAGGTACCGCTGCCAATGGCATTAATACCCTGATGCCCCAGGGTTGAATTGCGGATGGTGGCATTGGCCACTCCCATATGGGCGTCGAAGCGGGAAAATATGCAACTGTCGTACACCATATTCTTGCAATAATTGGATCCCAGAATGCCCCAATACCTGCTGTCGTTAATATCGTTCGTCTGTTTACAATTGATAAAAGAAATATTCAGCGCCCGGTTGGGGGAAATATCATAGGTGCCCATGGAAACCGAAACGCCGGCTGAGCCAATGGTCTGATACACCTTATGCCCGGTCAGGAGAGTGTTTCTTACTGTAACAAAAGCGCAATCACTGATGCTCAGGAAACCGCCATAAGGCGCACCATGGTCACCCTCTCCTGTTATCCGGTGTTCCAGCCCGTCAACAACCACATTGGATCGTCTGATGGCAAAGCCCCGGCTGTAATAGGTGTACTTTGATTCAGCCTGGTTGGCTATGGTAGTGAAACGACCCCCGGTGAGGGTCAGTGTTGTTTCGTCAATGGGAAGTGCATTGATGTCGGTGATCTGGTCAAAGTCCCAGATGATAGGAGCTTTAGGATCTACCCGCCCGTCTTTGTCCGCAATAAAAATATCCGTCTGGGAGGAACCGTTGTTCTGGTTTGGCCCGAAACGGATGTAACGCTTCACATTGGAATTGGTAACCGTAACAATACAGGTTCCGGGCAGGGAAATATCCAACTTTCCCTGATTCCGTTTCAGGGAAGTTATCCCTGCAGGCTTGAAGGACTGTTGTGCCGAATTTACCAGAAAAATCTGGGAATTCCGGTTCTGGACATTGGTGTCGTCAATGATAAAAGCCGCTGTGCCAAAATCGGTATTGGTGCGGATGACTGCCGTCCGGCTCTTTCCGCTGATGTAGTATGTTGCACCCTCATTGGCTTTCACCTTAAGACCATGCGCATTAGCAAAAGCATGAGTGGCGGCAATGGCGTCCATATCATCAGCTTTCCCATCACCAACAGCGCCAAAGTCACCATAGCTGACAGCTCCTTTGGCTTTCAGTTTCCGGATGTCCTTCGGAGGAACATTGACCAGCAACTCCCCTTTTTCATTGGTTTGAACACCGATTTTACCCTTTTGGGAAGTGAACACTACTTGCTCAGAAGGGCGGGCGGTTGGCTGCTGTGCTATTCCAATGGCACAGGAAAACAGAAAGACAAATAAGATATAGTATTTCATCACGTAAAGGTTTAAATAAATCCATATCCCAATGATCTATGAGCAGTCATTATGGGATTTTGAGCTTAAAGATGATCATTAACCGGCAATTTTCAAAATTGTTGATAAAGGGAAATAGGGACATTAACTTACGAGCAAAGCTACCTTTAGGCAGAAATTATTTATCCTTTACACATCTGATAGAATAGCTCCAGGCAGGATCACCGCTTTCCAGGATTACCTGGTCCCGCATAAATCCAATGTTGAAGTTATAAAAGCTGTCAGGCATTTTGGGACTTGGAGTAGAGGTCCAGAAAAAAGTATACTTGCCTAGATTGGCAAACGAGGGCTTACTGTCCCGGCTGCCAGCAGGAAGAACAGTCAATCCGCTTTTGTTGTTTCTAACGTTGGAGCTGTTTCTCCAATAAAGATTTGACGCCTCTTTCCATTGTATTCCTGCCGTCTTGATTCCTCCCGATTCATTTATCAACGATGTCCATTCCTGCTGTGCAGGTATATGCCATCCTGCCGGGCAGATGCTGTCCCGTTTTGTTTTCAATGCATGTCCTGAATATAATCTTCCATATACTTTATTCGTGGAGGAATTATCATAATACCACGACAAATCAATCAGCGCATAATCCAGATTCTGTGCAAACCAGACGGTACCGTTTATGGCCAAAGTCCAATAAACAGTATAGTCCCTTTCATCCACGAAGGGGGTATATCCGACAGCTGGATTCAATACAACAGGCAGGGTGGTAAAGGAAAAAACTTTTGACGACCGGATCACTTTACCGTCTTTTTTCTCTTCCACTTTCCAGTAATATTTTTTGTTCAACTCCAGTACCACCGGTTTTACTTCCGATGCCTCCAGGTCCGACTTAAAGAGTTCAGGATTTGGCACTAATCCGAAATAAAGGTCATATCGAACTCCTTCCCTACCCGACCATCGGAGTATACCGGTATTCACCCCAACGGCTCCGTTGGCAGGTAGCTTTGCAGTTATTTCATTCTGAGCCAATCCATTCTGAATAAACAATACCAGTAAAATGCCAA
>DAIDJX010000387.1 GCA_027451165.1 Prolixibacteraceae bacterium
TATCCTTCCGTTGGAACTGCCTGCCAACAGCAGTATTTTTGTAGTTTTCCGTGAGAAAGCAGGGAACCCTTATCTGAAGAAGATTACCCTGGAGGGAAGGCAATTTTGGTCCGGGATTCCTTTGCCCGCCAACCGCCCTGCCCGGGTTGCACCCGGAAATGAGGAGCAGGCTGCAGTTGATCCCGGTCCGGCCATGGCCGTTCCTTTCACCTTCCGTACCGACAAGGAGGGGAATCTGCTTGCGGTATTTGTACAAAATGGCGACTATGATTTTGAAGTCTACAATGAGGATGTAGGAGAGCACATGGCCATATATGTCAAAAATTGCTTCAGTGTGCCCCTTGATGCAGCCTGGAAGATCAGGTTCCCGGAGAATTCCGGGGCTCCGGCCTTTATTGAACCTGAAAAACTGGAATCCCTGTCCCTGAACCGGGAATTCAATATCCGGCATTTCTCAGGAATTTGTCATTACGAAACTGTTTTTTATCTGGCGGATTCCGATTTCATCACCGGGCGGAAATTCCTGCTGGATCTGGGGGCTGTGTCGGTTTCTGCGCGTGTTTATCTTAATGGAAAAGAAGCCGGACTTGCCTGGAGGCACCCTTTCACAGCGGATGTCACCCCCTGGGCCAAAAAAGGGGAAAACCAGCTGATGGTAGAAGTAGCCGTACCCTGGATAAACAGGCTGATCGGGGATGAACAGCTTCCGGAGGAAAATGTATTTAATCCGGACAAATACATAGCTGCGTTGCCTGACTGGTATGTGAACAATCGACCCAAAACCGGGGAAAGAAAGACATTTTTGGTCAGCAAGGTGGTCAACGGGAGCGATAAGCTCCGTGAGTCGGGATTGATGGGGCCAGTGAAACTGATTTTTGCAGAAGAAAGATATCTTTGAAGATGGTTTCGGGATCTGATGTATTCATGGGTAAATTAAGTATTGTCAGGTAAGATGGATTTCCTTACCTGAGTCTGTATGGCAGGTAACGGGATGTTCAGGAAAGAATGAAATTTCAGAGATGAAAACGACTATAGACATCAACAATGACTGGCGGAAAGTGGCAGCGGCCATCTATAAAAAGCCGGTCGATTCGAAAATTTTGGGGCAGGTGGAGCTGGATGTGACGGAGTTGGAGGAGTATGTTGCTGCCAAGAGGAAAGAGGGAGTCAAGGTAACGCTGACCCATATTTTCACCATGGCTGCCTCCAGGGCATTAAGATTCGAGGTTCCGGAACTGAATGCCTACGTGAGCAGGGGAAAAATTATCCAGCGAAAGCAGGTGGATGCGATGGTAAGCCTCCTGATGAACGGATCGGAGATGGGATCGGTGAGAGTGAATAACGCCGATCAGTTGACGATCGAAGAATTTACTGCGCTTGTGTCAGAGGGCATCAAAAATGCAAGAAAGGGAGAGTTGGACAGAACCACTGACATGAAATCGCGGGTTGCCGGGATTCCATGGCCTTTCAGGGTTTGGGTGCTGAGAATCCTGAAATTCTTTACCATCACCTGGGGGGTATCCTTACGCAAACTTGGCCTGACAACTGAAAGTTTCGGTTCCTTCATCGTTTCCAACATCGGAACGCTCGGACTGGACATCGGTTTCCCGGCGCTGATGCCCATTTCCAACGTTTCATTTGTGCTGATCATCGGGGCAGTAGTCAAAAAGCCCTGGGTGGTGAACGACGAGATCAAAATCAGGAAGATTTTAACCCTGGGCGCCGCTCTCGACCATCGGGTGTGTGACGGATCGCATGGCGGACGGCTGTTCCACTATATAAAATACATTTCCAAACATCCGCAGCTGCTGGAGGGGAAACCCTAAAATCTTTAATTTTGCATAAAATCTTAATTTTTTGGTTATGGGCAGTTACATCAATAAAAATCTGATCAAAGGGGAAACCGTGGAGTATGAAACCCATCTCCACTGGAAAATCTATTTCACGCTTTCTGGTTTGTTCACTTTATTTATTTATCCCTATATCCGTCAGGTAACCAATGAGTTTGCCATAACCAACAAACGGGTGGTGGTGAAACGAGGTTTATTTGCCCGCTACACTTTTGAAATGAACCTGAACAAGATTGAAACGGTGAATGTGGATCAAAGCATCTGGGGCCGGATTTTCGGTTTCGGAACCATAACCATCGTAGGAACAGGGGGTACCCGTGAACTGGTGGATTCCATCAGCAAACCGCTGGAATTCCGGCGCAAGTTCCAGGAAGTTTCCAGTTGATTTGTAAATGTGCTGATTTGAAAATTTTCCTTGTAAACATTCTTATTTCTGTCATTTTCAAATCTTCAAATCTTCAAATCTTCAAATTTTCAAATTAATACAGCATTCTGGCTCTGATGGTATGCGGAATTTTCCTGAGTTCCCTGATAATTTCCGGCTTCAGGTCACTTTCCGTATCAATAATCACATAACCAATCTGAGCATCCGTTTGCAGGTACTCCGCTGAAATATTGATTTTCCGGTCGGTAAATACAAAGTTGACATCTTTCAGCAATCCCGGGATATTGTGGTGGAT
>DAIDJX010000388.1 GCA_027451165.1 Prolixibacteraceae bacterium
ACTGATATGCTGGTGAAAAACAATATTCCAATGGCCGGACTGAAAACCGGGATCAATAAATTCCTTAATGTGGTGCATAAGACGCTGCTGGGGCAGGAACACCCTGATCCGGCACCTGACAGCCTGTTGGATTTTTGCGTCCGGAACAATGCAGAACTGGATATCCGGCTGAAAGCCATCCGGCCCCTGATCCGGAAATGGAACGATAATCCTTCTGAACTTTCTGTTTGTGAAGAACTTAAGGTACGTTTCGGGGAGTTGGAAATATACAACCATTACTATCAGATCAAGGAAAATGTCATTTTCCCCTTACTGGAGAAAAAGTGGAAAGATTACCGCTGTCTCCAGATTATGTGGTCATTCCACGATGATATCCGGAGAAACCTGCGGCAAATCAATGAGTTACTATCTGTGGAAGCACCGGAAATAAACGCTTTTAACCGTTTAGCGGGTGATGTATTTTTTCAGATGTATGCCATCCGTTTCAGGGAGGAGAAGATCCTGTTTCCGGTCATGATGGAAACTATTCCGGAAGAAGAACTGAACAGCCTGATGCGGGAATGTCACAGGATTGGCTTCCCATTCGTGCAGCCTGACCTCCCTGAGGAGGAAAAACCAGAGGAGGTTCTTTTCCCCGGAGGACTGGTGGATTTAAAAAGCGGGTTACTGACACCGGAGCAAATCATATTGATTTTCAATCACCTGCCAGTGGATATCACCTATGTGGATGAAAACGACCAGGTTAAATTTTATTCCACCCCTCCCGACAGGATTTTCATCCGGACGAATGCTGCCCTGGGCCGGGATGTCCGGAATTGTCACCCCCCGGAAAGCCTTTTTGTGGTTGAAGAAATTCTGGATGCTTTCCGGAAAGGAGAAAGGGATTCGGCCACTTTTTGGGTGGACATCAAAGAAGAAAAAGTGCTGATCCAGTATTTTGCCTGCCGCGATGGGGAAGGGAATTACAAGGGCGTGGTCGAGGTATCGCAAGTGATTTCGGTCATGCAATCATTAACCGGCGAGAAACGTTTATTGGATTGGAAGAAGTAGAGACGTCACGTGTGGCGTCTCAACCTTTTATTTCCTATTTTTGCGGCCTGATTTTAGGAAGAGGTTATGAATTTCAATGAAGAATTAATGCGCCGCCGCACCTTTGGCATTGTCAGTCACCCCGATGCGGGGAAAACCACACTGACAGAAAAATTACTGTTGTTTGGGGGCGCCATCCGGGTGGCAGGAGCTGTCAAAAGCAACAAAATCAGGAAGACTGCCATGTCTGACTTCATGGAGATTGAACGTCAGCGCGGGATTTCTGTTGCCACCTCTGTGATGGGATTTGAATACAACGGATACAAGGTCAACATACTCGATACCCCTGGTCACCAGGATTTTCAGGAAGATACCTTTCGCACCCTGACTGCAGTCGACAGCGTCATTATCGTGATCGATGCCGCCAAGGGGGTGGAACCGCAAACGGAAAAGCTGATGAATGTCTGCCGGATGCGGCATACCCCGGTGATTGTTTTTATCAACAAAATGGACCGGCCGGCCAGAGACTCATTTTCCCTCCTCGATGAGGTGGAACAAATGCTGAAAATCAAAGTGAGGCCATTAAGCTGGCCCATCAACAGCGGCCCCGATTTCAAGGGGGTTTATAACCTGTTCGACCAGAGTCTGCAGTTGTTTAATCCAAGTATACAGGAAATTCAGTCCGGAATCCGTTTCGGCGATATACACCACCCTGATTTGGAGAAGCACATTGGCAGGGATGCTGTTGTTTTGCGGGAAGAGCTTGAGCTGGTGGAAGGTGTTTATCCCGCATTTGACCACGAGGCTTACCTGTCGGGGCACCTGGCACCGGTCTTTTTCGGCAGCGCCCTTTATAACTTCGGAGTGCAGGAATTGCTGGATACTTTTGTCAGAATTGCTCCATGGCCCCGGCCCAGCATGACTGAAGAGCGCGAAATCAGGCCTGAAGAAGAAACATTTTCCGGATTTGTCTTTAAAATCCATGCCAACATCGATCCCAACCACCGGAGCAGGATCGCCTTTGTGAAAGTATGTTCCGGCCATTTTGAGCGGAATAAATTCTATACCCATGTAAGGCTTGGCAAAACCCTGCGTATTTCCAGTCCGACCGCTTTTATGGCCGATCAGAAAGAGACCATTGAGGAAGCATTTCCCGGTGATATTGTTGGCGTACCCGACACAGGGAATTTTATCATCGGCGATACTTTGTCAGAAGGGGAAATGATCCATTTCAAAGGGCTTCCGAGTTTTTCCCCGGAATTGTTCCGCTACGTGGAAAATGCAGATCCCATGAAATCCAAACAACTGGCCAAAGGAATCGACCAGCTGATGGATGAAGGCGTCGCCCAGTTGTTTACCAGCCAGTTCAACGGGCGAAAGATCATCGGGACAGTCGGCCAGCTTCAGTTTGAAGTGATCCAATACCGCCTGGAACATGAATATGGTGCCAAATGCCGTTTTGAACCGGTCACCATGTACAAGGCC
>DAIDJX010000389.1 GCA_027451165.1 Prolixibacteraceae bacterium
ATTTACGTCATCAACGGTTCTAAACGATCTTCCAAAGGAAATGCCTATTTCACCGGTTTTGGTCCGAAGAAAAGAATCGTCCTCTTTGATACATTGATCGAAGAACTATCTGTCAATGAACTGGTTGCCGTGTTGGCCCATGAAATCGGGCATTATAAAAAGAAACATGTCCTCCTGAGCCTGATTATTGGTATTTTACAGACGGGTTTCCTTTTATTCCTTTTTTCCCTGTTCGTTCAAAGTTCAGCCCTCAGTGCGGCGCTGGGGGTCGGCGAACCCAATTTTCACATCGGGATGGTGGCATTTGGAATGCTTTACTCCCCTGTTTCCCTTGCTACCGGCTTACTTATCCACAGTGTATCCCGTAAAAATGAGTACGCTGCCGATCAGTTTGCCGCCACTTACCATGATCCTGAAGCGCTTATTTCCGCCCTCAAAAAGCTTTCCGCCCAAAATCTGAGCAACCTGACGCCTCATCCGCTTTATGTTATTTTTCACTATTCCCATCCTCCCCTCCTCTCCAGAGTGGAGTATATTCTTCAATTCAGAAAAAAATGAAAACAGAAATCATTACCATTGGCGATGAAATCCTCATTGGGCAGATCGTGGATACCAATTCAGCCTGGATGGCAGAACAGCTTAACCTGATTGGCATTGAGGTGTACCAGATCACCTCTGTCCATGACGACCATGAACACATCCTGAGGGCATTGCGGGATGCTGAGTCAAGAGCAGATGTAGTGCTGATTACCGGTGGATTGGGCCCTACGCGTGATGACATCACCAAAAACTCTTTGTGCGCATACTTTGGATCCCGGCTGATTTTTCACCAGCCGACCTTTGACACCCTATCTTCCCGATTTCAGAAAGCAGGCATTCCGGTGAACCGGTTGAACAGGGATCAGGCA
The DNA here is from genome assembly GCA_027451165.1 of Prolixibacteraceae bacterium. Lineage (GTDB taxonomy): Bacteria > Bacteroidota > Bacteroidia > Bacteroidales > Prolixibacteraceae > UBA1413. The sequence goes on from DAIDJX010000389.1 coordinate 909, forward strand.
CTGGTTCCGGGAATTTGCAAGGTGATTCCCAACGAAAAAGGAACTGCCCCCGGGATGTGGTTTGAAAAAAACGGCACCATTTTCGTTTCGATGCCCGGTGTTCCGTTTGAGATGACCCATATGATGGAGAAAGAAATCCTTCCCCGGTTGAAAGCAACCGGTAAAACCAGGCATATCCTGCACCTTACCCTTCTGACACAGGGCGTTCCGGAATCCATTCTGGCAGAAAGGCTGCAGGAATGGGAAGACCGTTTGCCGGCCTCCGCAAAACTGGCCTATCTGCCAAGTCCTACAGCCCTCCGGCTGAGAATATCCATCAGTGGCAACGATTCCGCAGAAATGGAAAGTTCGCTGGAGAAAGCAAGAGAAAGCCTGTTACCCTTGATTTCCGATTGTTTCTTCGGTTTTGACAACGATACCATGGCCGGTACGATCGGGAAACTTTTGACAGAAACAGGCGCCACCCTTGCTGTTGCTGAAAGTTGCACCGGGGGAAACATAGCCCATCTTATCACGCTGACACCGGGCTCTTCCGCCTGGTTCAGGGGAAGTGTCACCGCCTATGCCAACGAAATAAAAACCGGATTGCTGAATGTATCCGGGGAAACCCTTGAGAATTTCGGAGCTGTCAGCGCTCAGACAGCCACAGAAATGGTGCAGGGTGCAAAAAAAGCAATGAAAAGCGATTACGCCCTGGCGACTACCGGAATTGCCGGTCCCGATGGAGGCACTCCTGAAAAACCGGTGGGAACTATTTGGATAGCTGTGGCAGGTCCTACAAAATTTATTTGTGAAAAATTCGTTTTATCCGGAGACAGGTTGCGTTTCATCCAGCGTGCTTCGCAAACTGCCCTGCATCTGTTGCGGAAATTAATCGTTCAGGAGACGAGTGATCATGGTTAAAATAAAGAAAAAAGTTGTAATCATTACAGCAGGCGTTGTAGTCCTGTTGCTGGCGGCGCTGTTCACTATTCCGGTTTTGTTTAAGGATGCGCTGCTCGAAAAAACAAAATCGGCTATCAGTCAGAATTATGAGGTGACGGTAAATTTCGACAATTTCAGCCTGTCACTGATCAGGAACTTTCCCAAAGCGGGCCTTTCTGTCAGGAATGTGGTCATTAAAGGGAAAGGGGTGTTCCAAAATGATACTCTTTTGAATGTCGGGGCCGTCCGCACAAGATTTGGAATTTTTGACCTGCTCAGCCCTGACCACCTCACCATTAACGAGTTGATCCTCGAGAATGCACAACTCAACCTGCTGGTTAACAAGGAAAATAAGGCCAATTGGGATGTTGTCCCAGACACACCCCCCGCTGCCGGTGCCAAAAGCAGCAAAGGATCTTTCGGGATGGAGCTTGATAAAATCGTTATCAACCATTCAGCCATACGGTATTTGGATCAAACTTTACCAATGGTGGTTGATCTGAAAGAGGTTAACCTTCATGTGAAAGGCCGGATGTATGGCAGCGAGTCGGACCTTCAACTGGAAGGATCGGCAGATCAGTTCGGAATAAATTATGAATCAACCGATTACATCGCAAAAACCCGTTTGGACGTCAAT
>DAIDJX010000390.1 GCA_027451165.1 Prolixibacteraceae bacterium
CTGGCGAGGGGAAGGGCAGACAAAAGTGAATAGGGGACTTAAGAAACTGGGAGACTATAAGGAGGAGGCGATGGGCGTAGGAGCGATCCGGAGTCCCTCGGGTCACCAATGTCCCCCGAAGATGTTGGAACTGGTTGGGTGATTTTGTGGGATTGCTGAACAAGTGGAAAAAATGTGGCAGCTTAACAAAGAAATAAGTTCAGCTTTATATTTTTACAGAAAAAATTCTCCTAAATGAAAAGATCATTTTTTGTCCTGCTTATTTGCCTGGTAATTGCAGGCCCATTACATGCCCAGTCCGGCAGAAAGTTCTTATACCAGGATACCTCACTCCCAATGGAGCAGCGGGTAAACTTTCTGGTCGGAGAGATGACACTTCAGGAGAAAATGAATCAGTTGCTGTATACAGCACCGGCCATTGAACGACTGGGCGTTCCTGCTTACAACTGGTGGAACGAGTGTTTGCACGGGGTTGCCAGAAGTGGATATGCCACCGTTTTCCCGCAATCCATAACTCTGGCAGGTTCATGGGATAAAAAACTGGTGCTCGAAGTAGCTTCCGTAATCTCTGATGAAGCCAGGGCTAAGCACCATGAGATGGTAAGGCGGGGGAAAAGGGGTATTTACCAGGGACTGACCTTCTGGTCGCCCAACATCAATATTTTCAGGGATCCCCGGTGGGGCAGGGGGCACGAAACATATGGAGAGGACCCTTACCTGACCGGGCAATTGGGGGTTTCCTTTGTGAAAGGATTGCAGGGCGACGATCCGGAATACCTGAAAGCTGTTGCCACTGCCAAACACTATGCCGTTCACTCAGGGCCCGAACCCCTGCGGCATGTTTTCAATGCAAAAATCAGCGACCGGGATTTGTACGAGACTTACCTCCCGGCTTTCCGGAGCCTGGTCATGGACGGGAAGGTCTGGTCAGTGATGGGAGCATACAACCGCTTCCGCGATTACCCCTGTTGTGCCAGTCCCGATTTGTTTCAGATTCTCCGCAAAGACTGGGGTTTTGAAGGTTATTTCGTTTCCGACTGCTGGGCGGTCAGTGATTTCTTTCAATTCCATAAATTCTCTAAAGACGCTGCCGAAGCTGCTGCCACTGCAGTAAAAGCAGGAACAGATTTGGAATGTGGTGTCACCTACAATGCACTGGGAGAGGCAGTTAAAAGGGGAATCATTGCAGAAACCGACATCGATATTGCAGTTAAACGGCTGTTCACCGCCCGGTTTAAGCTGGGAATGTTCGATCCGGAAGAAAAGAATCCCTATGCCCGGATTCCCTACAGCGTGAATACCTCTGACAAGAACAATAGCCTGGCAAGGACTGCAGCCCAGAAAAGTATTGTTCTGTTAAAAAATGACAACAACACACTGCCTTTGTCGAAAACGTTGAAAAAGGTGGCTGTAATCGGACGGAATGCCGACAACTGGGAAGCCTTGCTGGGCAATTACAATGGTATCCCGAAGAATCCGGTCACAGTTCTCCGGGGCCTGAAGAACAAGCTGGAACCCAAAACAGAGATTTTATATGCCGAAGGCTCTGATCTTGCAGATGGCATACACAACCTTCAGCCTGTACCTTCCTGTTACCTGGTGACCGCTGAGGGGAAGCAGGGGATCACCGGAGAATATTTCGCAAACGCAGAACTAAAGGGTACGCCTGCTTTTATCAGAACAGATGATCAGATCAATTTTTACTGGGAATCAGGCTCGCCGGCTCCGGAATTACCGGATGACAATTTCGGCATTCGTTGGACGGGTTACCTGGTGCCTCCGGTTTCCGGAACCTATGCGATTGGTTGCTGGGGTATGCCCTGGCTGGAAGTATGGCTGGAAGGGGAGAAAATTCTTGCGCACCAGTCTGAACATCATGCCTTTCAGAAAGAGAAATCCATTGCTTTGGAAGCCGGAAAAAAATACAAATTGGTGTACGAATACAAAAATGGTTTTGGTGATGCAGATGCAAAATTGTTGTGGTCAATGCCTGATCCGGACAGGCTGAATAAGGCAGTGGACATCGCCCGGCAGTCTGATGCGGTAATCGTGGTACTGGGGTTATCGCAACGGTTGGAGGGTGAGGAGATGCCCATTCAGGTGGATGGTTTTTCCGGAGGAGACCGTACCCATCTGAACCTTCCGAAAGTGCAGGAAGATCTGATGAAAGCACTCAAAGCCACCGGAAAACCGCTTATCCTGGTCTTGCTAAACGGGAGCGCCCTTTCAGTTAATTGGGCAGCAGAACATGCGGATGCGGTCATTTCAGCGGGGTATCCGGGCCAGCAGGGTGGGAATGCGGTTGCCGATGTGTTGACAGGAGATTACAATCCTGCCGGAAGATTGCCTGTGACCTATTATCAGTCTGTGGAACAGCTTCCACCCTTCGATGAATATGAGATGAAAGGCAGGACATACCGCTATTTCTCAGGAACACCCTTGTTCCCGTTTGGGTTTGGCTTAAG
>DAIDJX010000391.1 GCA_027451165.1 Prolixibacteraceae bacterium
GCTGCTCCGATCAGGGCAAAATTCTTCATATCTTTTTTATTGTTAAGTCTTCCATTGGTATTTCCACGAGTAATACATTGTTGATTTGTTCTATCCGCACACCCACGCGTTTTTTCCCCTTGATAGCGATCAGTTCTGCTTCCATTCCGATAAATGGTCCTGCAATAATTTCTACTTTCTGACCCGGAGATAGCTCTTCCGTGGTGACCTCCCATTCGTAGTCAGTTTGTTTCAGCATTCTTTTCAGAAAATCAATCTGGTTGTCCTGGATCACTGCAGGTTTTCCTTCAAAGCGGACAAATGCTACCACATGGCGGGTTTGAAGTGCTTCAAGATAATTCTTATAAGGAATTCTGATAAAAATATACCCGGGAATCAGGGGCATATCAACCAGTTTTTTCCGGTCACTCCACCGGCGCAAAGTTGTTTTCAGCGGCAGGAAGTGTTCAATCCCTTTGCGGGACAATTCAATCTCCACTTTTTTTTCTGCCCTTGAACTGACATAAAGTGCATACCATTTGGGTATATGATCGGAGATGTGTGTTACTCCGTTTGTTTTCTGAGGTGTCATGTCCATGGCCGGGGAATAATTCAAAGCCTGCCGTCAATAATTTCAGGATCAAGAAAGCCTTTGACGTCATAAATAACCGTGTGCTGGTTTCTTAGTTTTTCAAAAGTAAGGTTTTTAAACTGGTGGTGGGCGACTGCCAGGATTATTGCGTCGAAGCCGTTGTGGGAAGGCAATTCCGGAAGGCAACTGATCCCATATTCCTTCCACACTTCCGCAGGATCGGCCCAGGGATCGCAGATGATGGTTTCCATTCCGTATGACTGCAGTTCATGGTAAATATCAACGACCCGGGTATTCCGGATATCCGGACAATTTTCCTTGAAGGTGAACCCCAATAACAGTACTTTGGCCCCTTTTACGCTACACCCTTTTCTGATCATCCCCTTGACCACTTCCGACACGACATAGGCACCCATGCCGTCGTTAATCCGCCGTCCTGCCAGAATAATTTCAGGGTGGTATCCGAATTCCTGGGCTTTCTGAGCCAGGTAATAGGGATCGACACCGATGCAATGCCCTCCGACCAATCCCGGTCGGAAGGGCAGGAAATTCCATTTGGTGCCGGCAGCTTCCAGCACATCCAGCGTATCGATGCCCATACGGTTGAAGATTTTAGCCAGTTCATTCACAAAGGCAATGTTGATGTCGCGCTGTGAATTTTCGATCACTTTGGCAGCTTCAGCCACTTTGATGGAAGGGGCCAGGTGGGTGCCCGCAACGATAACGGAACGGTAAAGGTTATCGACCGTTTGGGCAGTTTCAGGGGTGGAACCGGAGGTTACTTTTTTGATTTTTTCCACCGTATGTTCCTTATCTCCCGGGTTGATTCTTTCCGGGGAATAGCCTGCAAAAAAGTCGGTATTGAATATCAGCCCTGAAGCTTTCTCCACCACGGGTATGCAGTCTTCTTCCGTTGCGCCCGGATAAACAGTTGATTCATAAATGACTATCCCTCCTTTTGAGATCACTTTCCCGACTGTTTCACTGGCTTTAAGCAAGGGGGTAAGGTCGGGCCGGTTGTTTTTGTCGACCGGTGTGGGTACCGTAATAACGAAAACATTGCAGTTTCTTATTTCTTCGATATCGATGGTACAGAACAATCCAGTTGTTGGATTTTGTTCTTTCCCTTCGTTCCCTGTAATTTCCCCGCCACAGCATTTCCCTGCCGGAATTTTGGTCGGGTTTGTTTCCCTGATGACACTTTTAAGTAAATCTGAGTCTACTTCCAGTGTGGAATCCATTCCCGACATCAATTCCTGTATCCGTTCTTTGTGGATATCGAAGCCCACCACCGGGTATTTGACGGCAAAAAGCCTGGCCAGGGGTAATCCGACGTAGCCGAGACCTATAATGGCAATTCGTAGGTTGTTCATTTCCGAAACATCAGTATTACAATGGTAAGAGTTGCGCTGTTCCACCTTTTTTGTTGTATAATGGCTGACAGCAGCCTCTGATCCGGTTTCAAAAGTAAGCTTTTTCCGGCGAAATTAAGGAAGGAAGGATATTTTCTGGTAATGGCAGGTGGGAATGTTCAGAAAAGATTTATATTTGCGGCACTTTTCGGGTAACCGGGATGGAGAGGTGGGAGAGTGGCTTAATCCAACAGTTTGCTAAACTGTCGTACGGGAAACTGTACCGGGGGTTCGAATCCCCCCCTCTCCGCTCTCACCTGCAGAAGCTTTGGCGAAGGCAGGTCTTTCGGTTCTTGAAGCTGGAAAGTGAGATATTTTTCGGGGTGTAGCGCAGCCCGGCTAGCGCACCTGCTTTGGGAGCAGGGGGTCCCTGGTTCGAATCCAGGTACCCCGACAAATTGAAAATGAGACAGTTAGAAGTTAGTTTTTAACTGTCTTTTTTTTGTTACCTGCCGGAAACCTGACGT
>DAIDJX010000392.1 GCA_027451165.1 Prolixibacteraceae bacterium
GGGGAAAAACTGGAATGGTGGAACGACCTGATGGGTCATACCATTCAGGCTTATCAGGCGATCACTCCGGTGTGGCGCTATTACAACGACGGGAAACAATGGCTTTTCCGGTTGCTTCACAAGAAGGATACTATCTTCTGGTGCAGCCTGGTAGCAGATACCTTTCGCATTACCTTTTATTTTACCGACAAATTTGAACCTGCCATTGTTCAAAGTCAGCTTCCGGAGGAAGTGAAAACGGGATTCTTGTCTTCGCAACGGTATGGAAAACTCAGGGCGATCACCATCAGGATCGAAAAGCCAGGGGATTTGGAGGTAGTCAAATTGCTAATTCCGATCAAACTAATGATTAAATAGGTCGAAACGTCATTTCCTCCTGGTTTTACACTGACTCTCTGCACATTTTCAGCTGTTTTCATTATTAAATTCATGTTAATTATTGCCCCTTTCTTAATTATTTTCCAAAAAATGAGGACTTTACTTTCAATTTATTAAATCACTTCCAAAAATTTCCTATTTTTGATGCCGTAAAACATATATTTCGTTCGTGAAATTATTTGCAGGACATATTTTAATCGTGGGTGTAGTCATTCTAAGCAGCAGCTGAGGAAGGCTTGTTCACGTCAAAAAATATAAAACATGGGCCTTTCTCAGCAACGGGAAAGGTCTTTTGTTTAAATATCGGGGGAAGGGGAGGTTAAAGTATAAAGTATAAAGGTTAAAGTGAAATGGGAAAGTTACTTAGAAGTGATACAACAACTAAAGGCCGGAAAATGGCCGGGGCACGCAGTTTGTGGCGGGCCAACGGGATGAAGGAGGAACAAATCGGGAAACCGGTGATTGCGGTGGTCAATTCTTTCACCCAGTTTGTTCCGGGACATACCCATCTGCATGAGATCGGACAATATGTAAAATCTCTCATCGAACAGCAGGGGTGTTTTGCTGCTGAATTCAATACCATTGCGGTAGACGATGGTATCGCCATGGGCCACGACGGTATGCTGTATTCCCTGCCTTCCCGTGAGGTGATTGCCGATAGTGTGGAGTACATGTGCAATGCCCATTGTGTGGATGCCATGGTATGTATTTCCAATTGTGACAAGATCACTCCGGGGATGCTGATGGCGGCCATGCGGCTGAATATTCCGGCGGTTTTTGTTTCGGGAGGCCCGATGGAAGCCGGGGAGGTTTCCGGGAAGTTTTATGACCTGGTCGATACGATGGTCATGGCCGCCGATCCCGGAGTTTCCGACGACCTGCTTTCCGCTGTGGAACAGAATGCCTGTCCGACCTGTGGTTCCTGCAGCGGCATGTTTACCGCCAATTCCATGAACTGCCTTACCGAAGCGCTGGGACTGTCACTTCCTGGGAACGGTACCATTGTAGCTACCCATGCCAACAGGAAAAGACTGTTCGAAGTGGCTGCTTCCCGGATAGTAGAAGCGACAAAAGCTTATTATTTTGATGGCGATGATTCGGTTTTACCCCGTTCTATCGGGAATCAGGCCGCTTTTTTCAATGCCATGAAACTTGATATAGCCATGGGGGGATCCACCAATACAGTGCTTCACCTGCTGGCCATTGCCCATGAAGCGGAAGTGGATTTCACCATGCAGCACATTGACCAGTTGTCGAGGATCACCCCTAACCTCTGCAAAGTGGCGCCCAGTTCATCATACCATGTGGAGGATGTCAACCGGGCCGGCGGAATCCTGGGCATAATGGCAGAGTTAAGCAGGGGCGGTCTCCTCGATACTTCTGTCAGGCGCATTGACGGCCTTACACTTGGAGAAGCCATTGAAGCATATGATGTGATGCAAAGCAGCATTCCGGAAGAGGTGGAAAAATTATATAAATCCGCTCCCGGAGGCAGGAGGAACCTGGTGATGGGATCTCAGGACAAATATTACCGGGAACTTGATCTGGACAGGAAATCAGGCTGTATCCGCAGCATGGACAATGCCTACAACAAAGATGGAGGTCTTGCCGTACTGTTTGGGAATATTGCAGGGAAAGGTTGCATTGTGAAGACCGCGGGCGTCGACCCGGTATTGTTCCGCTTTTCAGGAACGGCTAAAGTTTTTGATTCCCAGGAAGATGCCTGCAATGGAATCCTGGGCGACAAGGTTCAGGAAGGTGATGCCGTGGTGATCCGGTATGAAGGGCCCAAGGGGGGTCCCGGTATGCAGGAAATGCTCTATCCGACGTCTTACCTGAAATCAATGAAACTGGATAAAAAATGCGCTTTAATTACCGACGGAAGATTCTCGGGGGGTACCTCCGGACTCTCCGTCGGTCATGTATCTCCGGAAGCGGCCGCCGGCGGTGAGCTGGTAGCCCTCGCCCGGGTGTTCCACCAGGCCGGCCTCGCGCAACTCCTTCAGGCGGGTGTTCAGCAGGCTGGGGTTGGTCTGCGCGGCGTCCTGCAGCGCGCGGAAGGTCAGTGC
>DAIDJX010000393.1 GCA_027451165.1 Prolixibacteraceae bacterium
GAACGGATATTTCGCAAAACCGTTTTGTCAGAGAGGCAGATGTAATATATATCCATTGGGTACAAAAGGGATTCCTGAATTTTTCCATTGCTGACCAATACTGGCTACAGCTTTTTGAAGAGATTTTCAGTACTGAAAATTTTGGATTAATTCCTGAAACCGCTGATTCAGAACTGGTGATGGTAGAATATTCCTCACCCAATACCAATAAACCATTGCATCTGGGGCATATAAGGAACAACCTTCTGGGTTACTCCCTTTCCCGAATTCTTAAAGGCAACGGGAAAAAAGTCGTGATGACCAATATCGTCAACGATCGCGGTATCCATATTTGTAAATCGATGTATGCCTGGTTACAGAGGGGCAATGGGGAAACCCCGGAAAGTTCGGGTATCAAAGGAGATCATCTTGTTGGCAAGTACTATGTGAAGTTTGATGAACAGTACAAAGAGGAGATTAAATCACTGATAGCTAAAGGATTGACCCAGGAAGAAGCCGAAAAACAGGCTCCTGCTATGCTGGCAGTCAGGGAGATGTTGCGCAAATGGGAAGCACACGATCCGGAGACAATATCTCTTTGGAAAATGATGAACAGCTGGGTTTACAACGGCTTTGACATTACTTACAGGAACCTTGGGGTTTCCTTTGATAAGATTTACTATGAATCCGATACATATCTCCACGGAAAAGAAGAGGTGCTCAGAGGAGTAAAGGAAGGAACTTTCCAGCAGATGGAGGATGGATCGGTATGGGCTGATCTGACCGGCGAAGGTCTTGACCGGAAAGTATTGCTCCGAAGCGACGGAACTTCCGTATACATGACCCAGGATATCGGCACCGCCCAGATGAGATTCAAAGATTTCCCCATCGACAAGATGGTTTATGTGGTTGGTAATGAGCAAAATTACCATTTTCAGGTACTCTCCATTCTATTGGACAAGCTGGGCTACAAATGGGGTAAGGATTTGTACCATTTCTCTTATGGGATGGTGGAACTTCCGTCTGGGAAAATGAAATCAAGGGAAGGAACGGTGGTTGATGCTGACGATCTGATGGAAGATATGTTTCAGGTGGCACGCAAAATGGGAGAAGAACTCGGTAAGCTGGAAGGGCTATCCGCGGAAGAGGCCGATAAGACTTACCGGATTATTGCATTGGGCGCTCTCAAGTATTTCATACTGAAAGTGGATCCCAAAAAAAACATGATGTTTAATCCGGAAGAATCCATTGATTTTAATGGGAATACAGGGCCCTTTATTCAGTACACACATGCCCGGATTTGTTCTGTGCTCCGGAAGGCTGCAGAAGCCGGTATTACTGTTTCCGGAGAATTTTCCGGGGACATTTCACTGAATGACAAGGAAAAAGAACTGATAAAGACCATCAGCCAGTTTCCGGAAGCTGTCAGGGAGGCCGGCAGGTTATATTCCCCTGCCCTTCTTGCCAACTACTGCTATGACCTGGTCAAACTTTTCAATCAGTTCTACCATGACCATTCCATATTAAATGAAGCTGACCTTTTACACAGAGATTTGCGCCTTGCCCTCTCTGCAACTTTAATTCAGGTGCTGAAAAACGGAATGGGCATGTTGGGTATAGAATTGCCTGAAAGAATGTAAAATCCTTATAATGAAGAAAGGAGACCTCTGTCTCCTTTCTTTGGGATTTAAAAATGCAATTCAAGTAATAGGGACTTAGAATAACTTGAACATCTGATGCAAAAATAATAACTTTTACATTTTCTCCAATTTTTTAACCGGTTTTTAACATTCGGAAACAAATCCATATTTTCAGTTGTTATTATGGTTTACAGTGATAAAATCACTTCAATCAGGTTTTCATCATGCTCCAGATTCATTTTCCTCCTCAGCCGGTAACGGTGATTTTCCACTCCCCTGACTGAAATGCCGAGCAACGGCGCAATTTCCTTAGAAGGCAGGTTCATGCGCAAAAATGCGCACAAGCGGATATCTTTGGGAGACAGATCAGGGTACTGTCTTTTCAGGTTTTTCATGAACGATTGATGGGCTTCATCGAAAGTTATTTCAAAGGTTTTCCAGTCATCATGGCTGGACAAAGTGCTTTCAATTTTCCGGATGATTTCATTATACTGTTTCCCTGAGAATCCGGGGTTATGAATGGATTTTTGCTTTTGAACCAATTCCTTTAAGTCGCTGAGTATTTTGTTCTTTTGAATAATCATCATGGTAGAACTGCCCAACTCCTTAACTTTATAGGCAATTTCCGCCTGCAGTTTCTCATTTTTAAGTTTTACCAGTTCTTTATCACTTTCTTCTCTTTTTCGCTGCTCTGCGATTTTGATTTTCCTGATAATTCCAATCCTGAAAATAATCAGCAGTAGTGCAACCAGCAGGAGATAGCAGATTTTTGCAACCAGGGAGGCATACCATGGAGGAAGAACTACAACCGGTATACTGTA
>DAIDJX010000394.1 GCA_027451165.1 Prolixibacteraceae bacterium
AAGAAGAACTGCTGTTGATGGGCATTGTTGAAATCAGACAGAAAATTTACAGCAATGCAAAAGAAATTTTGGTGCCCTTTAAGATGCCCCAGGTGCTCAAAGAAATCAGGTTTGTGGTTCCGGTAAAAGGGGATAAATTCAAATTGATGGAATTGTCCAGGAAAAATGCGGTTTATTACAGGTTGGAAAAGGAAAAACAGGCTGCCTTAGTTCACCCCTTGCACAATGCTGAACGTATTTTAGACAAACTCAAACAAGATTTACGCCTGAGTGACATACCGGTGCGAATAGAATGTTTTGACAACAGCAACATTCAGGGAAATTTTCCGGTAGCAGCCTGTGTCGTTTTTATAAATGGAAAACCCGCCAAAAGGGAATACCGGCATTTCAATGTAAAAACAGTGGAAGGCCCGGATGATTTTGCCTCAATGGAAGAGATCATAACACGCCGGTTTAAAAGGCAGCTGGACGAAAAGCAACCTCTTCCTCAATTGGTGGTTATTGATGGAGGAAAAGGTCAGCTTTCGGCGGCAGTTCAAGCGCTGGATAAAATCGGATTAAGGGGAAAGATCAGTGTGATTGGAATAGCTAAAAAGCTGGAAGAGATTTATTTCCCCGGTGATACCATACCCCTTTACCTGGATAAGAAATCTGAATCCCTGAAATTATTGCAGCAATTAAGAGATGAAGCTCATCGTTTTGGCATTACTTTTCACCGGCAGAAAAGATCAGCAAACTTCACTTTCAGCGAACTTGAAACTATTAACGGCATAGGTAAGGAAACCAGCCGAAAATTGTTGACCAAATTCAAATCCGTAAGGAATCTGAAGGAGGTTCCTTTTTCTGAATTGCAAAAGGAGATTGGAAATGCAAAAGCCGTCCTTGTCAGGGATTATTTAGCAAAACAGGACAATATTAACACAGATTGAATTTGAATAATCAGTTGATTGTCTTTTTAATGTATTGTATTACAATTATATAATTATAACTTAACAAAATATTTTCATCCATAGAATCATACATGCTGTCCTGGCGGAGGGTTGGTCGGTTTGATCCTTTTAAATGATTTTGATGGGGTGAAGAAAATGGAAGTTTTTCCACGTGGAACATTATTAGTAGGCCGGCCGGTACTTCTGGTCCTCTTCCAAAAGACTCAGGTAGCTGATGTATCTCGAGTAAAATATTTCCCCTGATTCTACTGCATCTTTCACTGCACATCCCGGTTCGTGGGTATGTGAACAATTGTTGTATTGACAGGCTGAAGAGATCTTAAATATTTCGCGGAAATAATGGGATATCTCCCAGGCTTCCATTTCCAACATACCATAGGCTTTTATTCCCGGAGTGTCGATAATGTAACCTCCGTTGCTAAGTTCAAACAGTTCGGTATGGGTAGTTGTATGTTTGCCTTTTTCGTGGTAGTCGGAAATAGAACCGATCCGAAGGTTAAGTCCGGGTTGAATTGCATTGATTATGGTTGATTTGCCAACTCCGCTGTGCCCGTTAATAACACTGATTTTATCTTTCATTAGACCGGAAAGTTCAATCAACCCTATTCCCCTGGTCACGGAACATTGAACAAAGGGATAACCCAAACTACTATACAGCTCAGTCCATTCTTCCAACACCTGCATTTCTTCTTCTCCATAAACATCGGTTTTATTGATTACCAGAATGACGGGTATCCTGTAAGCTTCCGCGGAAGCGAGGTATCGGTCAATAAAAGTTGTGGTGGTTACAGGCTGTATGACAGTAACCACCAAAAAAGCCTGATCAATGTTTGCTGCAATGATATGTGCCTGTTTGCTAAGGTTTTGCGATTTACGGATGATGTAGTTTTTTCTTTCCTCCACGGCATATATGAGACCTGGAACTGCATGTCCTGATTCATGATGTATCTTCAGCAAATCAAAACTTACCATATCACCTACGGCAACCGGATTGGTCGTTTTTATACCACGAATCCGCAAATTGCCCTTGATTTTGCATTCTACCCGGTTTCCTTCTTCATCCTTCACCAGATACCAACTTCCGGTTGATTTTATGACCAAACCTTTTTTCAACGATTTTTCAGTTTAATCCCAATCGAGGATGATTTTACCACAATTTCCTGCTTCAATTATGTCAAAAGCCTGTTGGAATTGATCGGCCGGAAAACGGTGAGTAATGATTCCGGAGATGTCAAGACCAGAAAGCAGCATCATTTCCATTTGGTACCAGGTTTCATACATTTCCCGGCCATAAATACCTTTAAGCGTTAATCCTTTGAATATCAATTTACTCCAGTTAATCTGCGTGGAAGTGGGCAGTAATCCGAGCAGACTGATTTTTCCTCCGTTATACATGTTTTCCACCATATCATTAAAAGCTACTGGAGACCCGGAACATTCCAGTCCTACATCAAATCCTCCCAC
>DAIDJX010000395.1 GCA_027451165.1 Prolixibacteraceae bacterium
TCAAAATAGGACAGGGTACTGAGATACTTCGGGTTGTCAGCGCTTAACACCCCGCTGGGCGCCGGATATTTGGCCCCGGTATTATCCGGAGTATAGTAGTCTACCTTGATCTGTCCCCTGCGGCCGGTCATCAGGTTAAGATAACTGCTGGGGCCATTAAGGGTACTGATCAGAATACCGCCATACTGGAAACTTCCGATCATGGAAAGGTCAAAGCCTTTATAACTGACCCGGGTATTGAAACCACCGACAAAATCAGGTTCAACATTCATGATCTGCCGGTCATCAGGTCCGATTTGTCTTTTGGGCGTACCATCTTCGTTGAATTCACCGGCATATTTCACCTTAATCATCCCGACATTTCCTCCCGGTTCCAGAATGGTTCTGTAAGGATCTGCTTCCTGCCACAATCCTACATATTCATGATCATAAATAGCATTGATATTATAGCCAACGAACCAGCCATTACCTTCGTCCTTTGTCTGTCCGGAAGCCAGGGCCATCAGTTCATTTTTATTGGAGTACACATTGAAGCCTGCTTCCCAGGTCCATCCGTTGAGATTTTCGATGATCGTGCCATTCAGGGAAAACTCAAACCCTTTGTTCCGGGTTTCCCCGATATTGGCAGTATAGCTGCTTACTCCGGAAGTACGCGGTAAACCAAGACTCAGCAGAATGTCTTTGGTATTGGTCACATAGTATTCAAAAGTACCGGAAAGACGATTATTCAGGACGGCAAAGTCCAGACCATAGTTAAAGGTTTCTGAATATTCCCAGCCTAAATTTTCATTGGGCAACTGGGTGACATAGTACCCCGTGGCATAAGTAGTGCCAAAATTGTAATTCCGGGCGCTTAAGCGTCCCAAAGTGCTGTATGCGCCTACCGCCTGGTTGGAAGTCTGCCCATAACCTGCGCGAAGTTTTAGCCGGTCGAGAAAAGTGATATTTTCCATGAATGATTCTTCCTTGAGGTTCCACCCCACAGAGACTGCCGGATAAGTATGCCATTTATGACCTTTGGCCAGCCGGGAAGAGCCATCCGAACGGACCGTAGCCGTCAGCATGTATTTATTGTTGAATTCATACATCACGCGACCCATATACGAGATCAATCCGGTCTTGGAATAACCGCCATTCCCGGCAGTAACTTCACCCAGAGATTGGCCCAGGCTGTAAAACTGAAATTGAGGAGAGGGAATGCTTTTTGCATTTGTACTTGAATTAAAGCTGGTGATTTCCTCGGCGGAATAGAGCGCTACGGCATTTACCCGGTGCTTCCCTCCGAAAAAACGTTCATAGGTAAGTAAATTATCAATATTCCAGTGGTAGGTGTGATAATTACTGATGGAAGCCGTGGATTCCGTCGTCGGATTGTTGCTGCCAATGCCTTCTGCCGTGTAGCTGCCATTGTTATCCTGCATGAAATCCAAACCCAGGGTGGTACGGAACTTCAAACCTTGCACCCCCGGAATCTTCACTTCCCCATATATGGAATTGTAGGTGGCATAACCACGGTTCAGACTTAAATACTGGTCTTTCAAATTTTCCAGAACCGTTCTGGTGAAGGTGTATTGGTCATCCAGCGGCATTTTAATGGTCCTTTTCAGAGTTCCATCTTCGTTGTAAGGATTGGATATGGGCGACATGCTCAATACGCCGTATAATCCCACCTGGTTACCGTTTGTAGTATTGTAATTGCTGTTGGAAGTGAAGCCAAACAGGAAATGTTTTCCGACTTCCTGATCAATGGAAGCGCGCAGACTGAACCGTGAAAACTTGTTGGTGGGCACTACACCCTGGTTCTGGTAATTACCGATTCCAAAACTATAGCTCCCATTGGCGGTTCCTCCGGAAAGACCAACATCATGACTGGTCTGGAACCCATCCCGGAAAAACAGGTCCTGCCAGTCGGTATTCACATCATCTGCCTCATCCGGACCATTGCTGTACCTTCCGGAAGCTTTTCGCAACGCAACGAATTCAGGCCCGTCCATCATGGGGTACTTGGCGAAGATTTTGTTGACACTGTAATTGCCGTTGTAGCTGATTTTCGCTTTCTGACCTTTTTGTCCCCGGTTGGTGGTGATCAGGATGACCCCGTTGGCGCCTCTTGAACCGTAAACAGCTGTGGCAGAAGCATCTTTCAGAATATCGAGGCTCTTGATGTCGTTGGTGTTGATTTCATTGATGGATCCGACAAACGGAATACCGTCGAGCACCACCAGTGGATCATTACTGGCCGTAAGCGAGCGCGTACCACGGATGCGGATCTGCATGGTTGCATCCGGCCGGGTGGAGTTTTGTGCCAGTTCAACACCGGGTAGTCTTCCCTGAATGGAATTGGTAAAGTTGGAGGAAGCAATTTCACGGATGTCATCGCCTCCGATGGAAGCTACCGAGCCGGTCACAGCTTC
>DAIDJX010000396.1 GCA_027451165.1 Prolixibacteraceae bacterium
AACTCTTTCAGAAAAGCTTTTCCCAAAATGAGATTCGGCAGGGAAAACAAAGTAACTTTAAGAAAAAGTTTCCTGAAAATCCGGTATCCCAGTTTCCCCCCCGCCATTTTGTACAGGACGATCTGGGGTACGCGGAACAGTGCGGTTTCCAATGTGGCTGTTCCCGAGGTTACGATGGCGGAATGGGAATATTTCAATATTTCATAAGTTTTGTCCAATAATACAGGAACGGAAAGGTCGGAGGAATATTTTAGATAGAGCTCAGGATTGACAGCACCAGTTCCGCAGATCACAAAGTCAAACTCCTGGAAATCAGCTGGAAGACGGGTCATTACCGGCAACATAAGCCTGATTTCCTGGGCCCTGCTGCCTGGAAGCAAGGCAACGACCGGCTTTCCGGAGAGATTATTTTGTTCCCGGAACCCCAGGATATCATACGGAGCAGATTCCACCTCCTTTACGGCATCCAGCAGAGGATTTCCCACGAATTTCACTTCAGCCCCATATTTCCGGAAAAACGACGCTTCAAAAGGGAAAATGGAAAACATGCCTGTGACAAATTTTTTCAGCTTTTTAATCCGCCAGGCTTTCCATGCCCATACCTTCGGAAGGATATAATAGAAAACAGGAATGTCGTTCTGAGCCGCAAATTCAGCCATTTTCAGGTTAAATCCCGGATAATCGATCAGGATAAGCACATCGGGTTTGGATTCCAGCAGTTGCTGACGGCATAAGCGGAAATTTTCGCGGATTTTCCCCATGTTCATGACCACATCAATGGCGCCCATGAAGGCCATATCCCTGTAGTGTTTGAGTAAACGGCCACCCTGTGAAGCCATCAGGTCGCCACCGAAACAGAGGAAATCTGCCACAGGATCATGATCCCTCAGCGAACGCATCAGTTTGGAGCCGTGCAGGTCGCCTGAGGCTTCACCGGCAATGATAAAATATCTCATTCAATCAAATATTGGTCATTGGCGCTACGCGCGTCATTGGCTTCACGTCATTGGTTATTGGTCATTAAATCCGAAATCGTAAATCCGAAATCCGAAATTAAATAAACCTGGAAATCAGCACCAGAAACCCATACACAAAGGTAGCAGCAATCACCCCGCGTGCAGCTTTGTCCAGCTGGTTCCGGTAGAAGTACAGAAAAAGCAGCAGGTTAGTAAACCCACAGAGGCTCAACACCTTAATCAGGATTTTCATTTCACCCAGGTTGCTGATAAACTCCCTGAGGGGAACAGAGGAATAACGGAAGTAATACACCAGCAGAAAGACCAGCATGGGAAGGACAATTCCCCAGATCATTCCCACGGAAAAACGATCCAGCTTTTTCAATCGGCTCTGTCCCATCAGAAATTCCAGGTTTTCAGGGAACTAAGGGTCTCATAGCAGGTCATATCAACCTTCACCGGAACCACCGACACATAGCTCTTTTCCAGCGCATAAAGGTCAGTATCCCTGGCATTTTCTTCAGAATTATGGAAAGTACCGGATAACCAAAAGTAAGGCCTTTGGTGGGGATCGGTACGTTTGTCGAATTCCTCGCTCCATTTTCCCCTGGCTTGCCGGCATAGTTTGATCCCTTTGGGAACTCCCTGGGGAATATTCACATTGAGGCAGGTGTCCCGGGGTAGTGAATTATCCATGACAGCCTGAAAGATTCTGGCCGCATAAATCTTCGCTTTCCCAAAATCGGCATCCGGATGGAAATCCATCAGCGAGAATCCGATGGAGGGAACGCCATGCAGAGAGCCTTCCATAGCGGCACCCATGGTTCCACTGTACAGGATGCTGATAGAAGTATTTGCTCCGTGGTTAATTCCGGAGACCACATAATCGGGAGTTTTTTCCAGCAGATGGTTGAAACCCAGTTTGACACAATCCACAGGGGTGCCATTGCACTTATACACGGTAATACCTGGTTCTTCACTGAGTTTAACACTCCGGAGGGGGTCATCCACGGTTACTGCTCCCGACATTCCTGACATGGAAACTTCAGGAGCAATAACCGTAACATCCCCAAAAAGACGCATCACCTCGATCAGTTCCCGCAGGCCTTTGGCATGAATGCCGTCATCGTTGGTGACCAGTATAGAAGGTTTTTCGATCATTTTTGCACATTATCTGCACAAAAATAAGAAAATCCTGAAATGTACCCGAAAATCCTTTAGGGAAGGATCTTCCGCAGTTCGCTCAGCGGAATAACATTCCCATCCTTAAATCCGACAGGGAAGGCACCCGGGAATTTTCCGGAAAGCCGGCTCTTTTCCGCAGTAGCCGTTTTAAAATCACTGAACTTCCCGACAAAGCACTTGGTAACCCCGTTAACCTCTTTAAAAAACCCGGGCTCTCCCTTGAAATCAAAAGAAGGTTGGCTGCCAGTCTTGCCCGCAGCGGCCACCTGA
>DAIDJX010000397.1 GCA_027451165.1 Prolixibacteraceae bacterium
CACTTTTTCGAGTAACTTTTACCGGCAATATTCGCTGAAAATGGTGGAAAAGCTGGCAGAAAGGTACGGAAAGGACAAACGGGTCATCGGCTGGCAGGTCGACAACGAACCCCGCACGTTCAATGATTTCGGCCGGGATGCTCACCAGCGTTTCCGCGACTGGCTGAAAAAGAAATACGGAACCATCGACGCTTTAAACACTTCCTGGGGCAACAATTTCTGGAGTGGCACCTATACTAATTTCTCCCAGATCAATATACCCAAACGGGCACAGTGGGGCATGAACCTGCACCAGAAACTCGACCATAACCGGTTTATCGATGAAGAAACCTCCTCTTTCCTCGACGATCAGGCCAGAATAATCCGGAAATATGCCCTGCCTTCCCAATGGATAACTTCCAACTACATCCCCTATTACGACGTAGGGTATGTCGGACAAAGCAAAGAACTTGATTTCGTCTCCTATACCCGGTACATGGTCTACGGTAGTGATCATGGGATCGGCCGGAAAGGATACCGTTTGGGCGAGTATTCCCGGATTGCCATGGCCAACGACTTCTTCCGGCCCCTGAAAGGGTATTACGGAGTGATGGAGCTGCAACCCGGACAGGTGAACTGGGGCAGCATTAATTCACAGCCTTTGCCCGGAGCAGTCAGGCTGTGGCTCTGGCATGTGTTTGCCGGCGGCAGCAAATTCACCTGCACCTACCGTTTCCGGGCACCCTTGTACGGATATGAAGCTTACCACTACGGAATTGTGGGCCCCGATGGGGTAACCCCCACACCCGGCGGACTGGAATTCAGCAATTTCATCAATGAAATCAAATTGCTCCGGAAGAATTATGATCCCAAAGCAAAATTGCCTGCTGATTACCTGAAGCGGAAAACCGGAATCCTATACAACACCGACAATGTGATGGCTATCAACCTCAACCGGCAAACTACCGAGTGGAACACAGAAGGCCATTTCCTGAAATACTACAAAGCCCTGAAATCTTTTGGAGCCCCGGTTGATTTTATCCGTGACACCACCGATTTCGGGAAGTATCCTCTGGTGATCGCCCCGGCCTATCAGATGATTGACAAGGCCATGGTTGATAAGATGACCGCGTATGTAAAGAAAGGCGGGAATCTGGTCCTTTCCGTCCGGACCGGTCACCAGGATCGTCAGGGCCACCTGTGGGAAGCCCCCTGGGCAGCACCCATTTACGATCTGATCGGCGCTGAAATCCGCTTTTATGACCTTTTGATGCCCCACGCTCCCGATTCCGTGCTGTTTGAACGGAAAAAATATGGTTGGAGCAGCTGGGGTGATATCCTGAAACCACGCCAGGGGACCAATACCTGGGCTACTTTCCAGGGAGATTTTTATGCCGGACAACCTGCAGTCACCTTTTACCGGCTGGGCAACGGAACAGTTACCTACATCGGAGTTGACAGCCGTAACGGCGCTCTCGAGAAGGATGTACTGACCAAACTTTTCCGCGAAATGAGAATTCCTGTGGCTTCCTTTCCTGAAGGCATCATGGTCGAATACCGCGACGGGTATGGAATTGCCATGAATTATTCGGATAAACCCTTTGACATGAAACTTCCGGACAACTTTAAGGTTCTCATAGGTACAAAAACAATCAATACGGGAGGCGTATTGGTCTGGAAATATTGATTAAACAAACATCATCTGATGAATAACAAACCAAAGAAAAGAACAGTTGCCAAAACTCCTCCGCCCACTTTCAAGGTAACGGAGGAAGGTGAACTGATGAGCTTTTTGCTCACCAACATGCCGTATAAAAACCGGGATAACATCAAGTCGTTCCTGAAATTCAAACAGGTTCTCGTTGATGACCAGCCGGTTTCCCAGTTCAACTACAGGTTGATGCCCGGACAGGTGGTTACCATTTCCAGAAACAAGATTTCTCCCTCCAAAACCTACAAG
Organism: Prolixibacteraceae bacterium; assembly: GCA_027451165.1. Lineage (GTDB taxonomy): Bacteria > Bacteroidota > Bacteroidia > Bacteroidales > Prolixibacteraceae > UBA1413. The sequence goes on from DAIDJX010000397.1 coordinate 1,940, forward strand.
GGTATTGGGATACTTTATGAAGACAACGATGTGATCGTGATCGACAAACATGCTGGGGTACTGTCGGTGGCTGCAGGGAAAAAGGAGAGTATCACTGCCTACAGCCTGCTGTACGACCATGTGAAAAAAAACAGTCCCGACGGGAAAATCTTTATTGTCCACCGCCTCGACCGGGACACTTCCGGGGTGATGCTTTTCTGCAAAAGCCCGAAAGTTCAGAAAATCCTGCAACAAAACTGGAACGATATCATCCGGGAACGGGTTTATGTGGCGATAATTCCCGGCAGATTGGAACCGCCGTCAGGAGAAATTTCCTCCTACCTGAAAGAAAATGCCATCGGCCAGGTATTTTCTTCCCGGGAAGAAGGCGACGGTCAGTGGGCCGTGACCCAATACGAAACCATAGCGTCGGGTGAACAATACTCCATGCTCCGTATGAGCCTCAGGACCGGCCGGAAAAACCAGATCAGGG
>DAIDJX010000398.1 GCA_027451165.1 Prolixibacteraceae bacterium
ATCCGAAATCTCAAATCCGAAATCTCAAATCCGAAATCCGAAATACCTGTAAATCCGAAATCTCAAATCCGAAATCCGAAATTTTAGATTATTTGTGTATGACCGGCTGATCCCCCAATGCCTTCATGACCAGCCCGTAATTGCTGACATCGATCGAATTGTACAGGGCAAAGTCAGCAGGCATGACCACGATCCGGAAGACCTGGTCGAGCGCTTCAGCAGGCAGAAGCTTGTACAGGTCGATGGTACCTCCCAGGAAAATATTGACATCCCTGATGGTGTAATCATAGTTGTACTGCAGTACACCCTCGTCCAGAACTACGGTTTGGGGAAGTAACCGCCACAAATCCTGGACTTTACCGTATTTGTCGGTCACCTGGTCCCAAAGGATATAAACAAGGACCACATCAGAATCATACACTTTGAAAGTAGCCGGAAATTCATACATCAGGCTGAATTCGTTGGAAGGCTTGAAATCCCCTTCCACTTCAAATACTGATCCGATGATCGATTCCCCGTCTTTACCGTCTAACCCGTCTCTTCCGGGGACTGCGGTCTCAATGTAACAGGCGGTGAAGAGACCTGTCATCAGAACAATTAGAAATGCGTTAATTGTTTTCATGGCTTTGAGTTTTATGATTATGAACAATGAAAAGCGCCAAACAACATTGATGCCAGAATGTAAAAAACTGTTAAAATATCTGTCAATGGGGTGAATTTTCCGGTAAAATTCTGAATCACCCCTGATTATCCAAAGTTTATTATATTTGTTTTGGATAAAAACCACCTATGAAGAAACCCTGGCTTTTTCTCCTGCTTTTCCTGGGAATTAAGGTAATCCTGCAATTGTTGGCCATCGACCCTGTATATGAACTTCAACGTGACGAATTTCTTCACCTGGACCTCGGGAAACATCCCGATTGGGGATTTCTCACAGTACCTCCGCTTACCGGTCTCATTTCCAAAGTTATTTTGCTGCTTGGAGGATCGGTATTCTGGGTTAAGCTGTTTCCTGTTCTTTTTGGATTGTTGCTGCTGTACCTGGTCTGGAAAACGGTGGATATCCTGAACGGAGGTACAATGGCAAAAGTGCTCGCCCTGTCGGGGGTTACTTTTTCCGTTCTGGTCAGGATCAATACGCTCTACCAGCCCAATTCCCTTGATTTTCTCCTGTGGACCCTGGTTTTTTATTTTCTGGTTCATTACATGCTGACCAGACAGCCACGTTGGATCTATTTTACAGGCCTTTCACTGGCCATCGGGTTCCTGAACAAATACAACATCTGTTTCCTGATGGCTGGTCTACTGCCGGCACTCCTGATTTCAGGCGAAAGAAAACTATTCTTCAGCAAACATCTGTACCTGGCCGGGGGACTGGCTTTGTTTCTGGTTTCCCCCAACCTGGTCTGGCAGTTCAATAACGGTTTTCCCGTCTGGCATCATTTGCAGGAACTCGCATCAACCCAGTTGGTCCATGTGAACCGGTTTGATTTTCTGAAAGAGCAGCTATTATTCTTCATAGCGTCCCTCCCCGTAATCCTGGCGGCGATGGTTTCTTTCTTTATTTACCCGCCATTCAGGAAATTTTCGGTTTTCTTCTGGGGTTTTGTCTTCACCCTTGCCCTTTTTGTCTTTTTGAGAGCCAAAAGTTATTATGCCATCGGTCTTTACCCTGCGATGATCGCTTTCGGATCGGTTTACCTGGAAAAACTCTTTTCTTTAGGGTGGAAGCGCTGGTTGATGATAATGGCCATTATGCTGCCGCCGCTGTTTTTTATACCCTTGTTCCGCTATATTCATCCGGTGATGACCCCGGAAGAGATCATTCAGCATAAACCGCTTTTCGACCGGATCGGGCTGACCCGCTGGGAAGACGGTAAACTGCATGCTATTCCGCAGGATTTTGCCGATATGCTGGGCTGGAAGGAACTGGCCCATCTGGTGGATTCTGCCTTTCAGATGTCGGATGACAAGGAAAGAACCATCGTCCATTGCGACAATTACGGTCAGGCGGGAGCAGTGAATTTTTATTCGGTACTGAAGGAAGTAAAAGCTTATTCGATGAATGCCGATTACATCAACTGGTATCCACTGGATCAGTTTGAAATAAAAAATGCCATTTTGGTTAAAGATGTCTGGGATGAAGATGTAAACAGGGAGAGAGAAAAACCCTTTTTTGAGGAAGTCAGATACATCGGAGAAATCAAAAACCCATTTGCCAGGGAAAAAGGGACCAGGGTGTTTCTGCTCCGGAATGCCCGTGTTCCGGTCAACGAAATCCTCCGGCAGGAAATAAAAGTAAGAAAACAGAAACAACGTCTGATGTAACAGGAATATGAATCAGCCCATCATTGAGACCATTCAGCTGTCGAAGCATTACGGTAAAAACCGGGGAATTGAG
>DAIDJX010000399.1 GCA_027451165.1 Prolixibacteraceae bacterium
AACAATGGGACCCAGGAAATGAATGATTTCAGTGGGATGGTGACCAGGAAAAATTTTCCACCCTTGCTGAAAGCACTGGGGATAAGCCTTCTCATTACCGCTTTCGGAGCTGGTTTATTTTTTATGGTACCTGCAGAATTAAAACCATACAGAAATGCAGTTGCCGTCCTTTCCATCACCACCCTGGGTATTCTGGCATCCCTGATCAAATCGGTGAACAAAATAGAAAAGACGTTTCAACTTGGCATGTACCTGATTCTGGTCTTTTCCCTGACGGTAGCTTCAATGGCCAATCTGATGACCATTTTCAGCAAGGGAACCCTGGATCTGATTCTGTTTATCTCCTGGTGTTATTTTGGATCCCTGTTTGTCCACATTCTTCTTGCTAAAATCTTTAAAGTCGATGCAGATAATTTTCTGATCACTGCTACTGCTTTTATTTTCTCTCCTCCTTTCGTTCCTTTGGTAGCCAACGCTCTGAAAAACAAAAATGTGATTATTACAGGAATTGCCGGAGGGGTGTTAGGGTACCTGCTGGGTAATTATTTTGGGTTTACCCTGGCACATATCCTGAAGGGATTCTGATCATTTCAGAAAGGAAAATACTTCGGTTTCGCTTTTTTTATCAGCTGTTTTGAATACCACAGCCTCAGTGAGATAAACTCTGGCAGCTTCTGCTTCAGGCCGTTTATCTCCTTTCACCAGCACACGTAGTGTATGTTTCCCGGGTTGCAAGCCGGTGATGTGGTACAGGTCCATGTTCAGGTGCTCTTGTCCAGCGAAGAAAAAATAGCAATCAACGGTTCTTTTAAACTCCCCGTCCAGGTAAATATCGGCTAAGCCTCCGGTCCGGAGCCAGTTCCCGTTGAGGGAAACCCCGGTACCATTGAAGGTGAAAACCAGTTCATCTCCGGGGGTATCGCTGCAAAGCGCTTGTGGTGTGGTATTTCTCTTCGACCGTATATAGTTGGTCCAGTTTCCCTTCTTTTCCCACCCTCCGGAAGTCTCGAACACAGAAACTCTGCGGTCAAACACCACTTGAGGAAATGAGATTTCCAGCGGGGGTGCCTGCGGTTGTTCGAGGTTAAGGGTAATGGTCTTGCCGGTAACTTTCCCTCCACCTGCCAGAACCAGACTGCAGGCATATTCAGCAGTTTTTTCCACCGCCTTATTGAAAGTGTAATTGGTATGGATAAACAGTGAATCTCCGATGGCCCTGACAGCTTCCTGCCATTCCTCCGGGAATTGAGAGAATCCGTTTATCACACCAAGGACTGCCATGGCGTTGGAAGGATTGCAATCTGAATCCTGGCCGCAACGGGTGGCCACTTCCATCGTTTTCAAAAAATCTCCGTTCCCGTATAGCAAACCCATCACGATATAAGCGCCATTTACTTTTGCGTCAATGTTAAACGAGGTTCCCGGAGCGCAAATATGCTCGCTTCCCCACCTGGCTTCCAGATCTTTCCATGCGGAACGCCAGTCATCGGGGTATTCCTGGTGAAGGATCATCACATCGCGGATGAGTTTGGCGTAATCGCTTTCCGCCGGAATGGAAAGAAGGGCTTTTTCGATGATCTTCGGAATGTCATTTTCAAAATAAGCTTCTGCATACAAAGCAGCTACAAAAACACCTCCGTAATATCCATCCCCGTAATTCATCACATGACCGGGTTTTTCTGCCAGCCGTACTGCGCTTTGTGGCATTCCCGGGCACATAAAACCAATATAGTCGGATTCAATCTGGAAATCAATGTCGTCCGCATGGAGATTGTAATCGGGATGCCCCGACTGCGGCGCGAAAATGCTGTCGAAATAGTTCTTCCTTGCCTGGACATTGGCATGCCATAGTGGATAGCCTGCTTTCGCAAGATTTTCCTGAAATTTTTTACCCGGAGCATCCATCCCGAACTGGTCCATGGTCATCATAAAGGTCAGCTGGACATAAATATCATCCTGCCAGATGGCGCCTTTAACATCCGAAGGCTTCCAGCGGATGGTGTCTTCGTAGGTAAGCCCCTGAGCTCTGAATTCCGACGGGGCGCCATAGGTCACTCCGATCATCTTCCCGGCCCAGCCTCCGGCTATTTTGTCTTTCAGCAGCTCCAGCGGGATAGTGCGGCTTGTAGTATCATCCTTCTGTGAGCAAGAGTTACTGAACAGGATAAGAAATAAAAAAATCAGAGGAAGGACATACTTTTTCATAGCGATGACATTGGTTATTAGTGGTAAATATAGTCAGTTCAAGTAAGAAACCCAGAAATATTGACAGGAAGTTCAACAATGACAACAAAAACATACTTTCATCACATGTGCTTAAAACCCTGTGCCAC
>DAIDJX010000400.1 GCA_027451165.1 Prolixibacteraceae bacterium
ATGCCATGGCTGTATTGATCAGGAAATCATAGGAAAATGCTGCGGCTGGTTCCGGGTTAGCCAAAGCTACGAACAGGGGGAAGTCAGCTTTATTCTCCTGAAAAGCCTTCCGGACAGCCTGTATCTGGAATTCCTCCAGAACGGTATGGCGGTTGGAAACCAGCTGAACGGCATTTTCCTGGGCTTTCGGCATGCCCAGCATTGATTTCAGGTTGATCCAGATCATCCGCATGGTGCTGACTCCTGGCAGAGGTTTCATGTGGTAGGGCATGGAAACATCCCCCATATAGTGCATCCCCCAGCCCATAAAACGCCATCCCCAGTAGGGCTGATTCTGCCGGAAAGCAAATTCTGACAGCGCCTTGTACAAGAAAATCCTGTAATCGAGGTGAGTCCGCTTCAGAAAAGCCCCGAACTTGTAAAGGATGCCGGCTTCATGGAAAAAGCCCATGTGAAAAGGTGCCTGACTGCTGTATTCCAAATTTGGATTCCCGAAGGGTTGTAATCCAAAACCATATACTTTTCCGTAATCTGTCTGGTTATCCTCAAATAATCCCAGGTCAAACCCATAATCCGGTTCATCCGAGGCGGTACAGAGTACCTCAAAAGGCAGCACTTTTTCCCCTTCGTTGATCCTGACATAAGTGGTAAAAGACATGGAAGCCACATCCTTCAGGGTGGTCAGTTCCTCCGGGAGGGCAACTGGCCTGGCTCCTGGGTTTTGACCGGGCAGTAAGTGCTGATAAAGAGGAATTTTCACTCCCGGATTTATCCGTATGGCCCGGTAAAAACGGGCCAGAATATCTTCAGTGTTTCCGGTAGCCTGAAAAGCAAGGTTATCCGGACATTTCGCATAATTGGGCAGGTTAGCGCGCGACCATTGTTCCTGTTCAGCCAGAAACGATGCCAGTTCCTTTTCTGTTTCCACCAGAAAAGTTTTGAGACTCCTGGCGGCAATGGAATCCTGATTTTTCCAAGCCGGTAAATCCTTCAACGCTTTGCTGACCAACAGGGTGTGATCAGACCAGGCTTGCCCGGAAAAGGGGAATAACAACAATAACAGCCCTCCGGACAGGAGCGCTTTCTGAATGAATTTTCTTTTCATAGTCAATATATGACAAATAACGGTTTGAAATATTCCCTTCAAAAGGGTATGGTAAAAGTAATGAATTTATGCAATTACCCCGGACCCCAAAAGTTCATCTCCGTCATACCAGGCAGCAAACTGTCCGGAGGTGATCCCGCGCTGCTCTCGGTCAAAAATGATCCACAATCCATCCTGTCGCATATGAAGGGTCGCTTTTTCCAGCGGCTGCCGGTAACGGATACGCACGAGGCAGCGCATCGGATCTCCGGTCTTCATTGCAAGATCGTTCCTGATCCAGTGGATGTTGCCGAAAGCAATGTGAAGCCCTGGCCGGTAAAGACCCGGATGCTCCTGTCCCTCTCCCACATAAACAATGTTCCGTTTGACATCTGTTGCCAGCACAAACAGGGGTTGGACATAACCGCCGATGTTCAATCCTTTTCGTTGACCAATGGTATAAAAATGAGCGCCCTGGTGGGTGCCGATCACTTTTCCGTGCCAGGGTTTAAAGGGATAGGGGAAACAGAGCCGGGGCCAATTCTCTTCCGTTTGCTCCCATCGTTTTTTCTTTTCCATGAAATCCCCTGAAATTTCAATGATATTTCCCTCCCTTGCTTCGAGCTGCTGCTGTAAAAAGGTGGGCAGGTCAACTTTCCCGACAAAACAAATCCCCTGTGAGTCTTTCCGGTCGGCAGTGGGTAAGTTTTCCTTGCGTGCCAGTTCCCTGACCTCCGGTTTCAGCAGGTGCCCAATCGGGAAAAGGGAAAGGGCCAATTGCGCCTGATTCAGCTGGCAGAGAAAATAACTCTGATCCTTATTGGGATCCTTTCCGGCCAGCAACCGGTATATTTTATTCTCTCCGGAAATCAACTCTTCCCTACGGCAATAATGTCCGGTGGCAATGTAATCAGCGCCTAACTTCAGCGCTTCATCCATAAAAATATCAAATTTGATTTCCCGGTTGCAAAGTACGTCAGGGTTGGGTGTTCTTCCAGCCTGATATTCCGCAAACATATAATCGACCACCCTTTTCCGGTAGTGGTCGCTCAGGTCGACAATATGAAAGGGGATCTCCAGTTTTTTGGCCACCATCCGGGCAATCAGGGCATCATCCTCCCAGGTGCAGGCGCTGGTCAGTGCGCCAACCCTTTCTTTCCAGTTGATCATGAACAAACCGGTCACATCATATCCTTGCTGCTGGAGCAACAAAGCCG
>DAIDJX010000401.1 GCA_027451165.1 Prolixibacteraceae bacterium
ATCCTGTCCGACAGCTTTGAGGATGCCCTGGTGACCCTGAGTGCCGCTCCGGAATACCGGATCAACCACCTGCAGCTGTCCCACGACCTGGTGATGGACCTGCAGGAAATCAGGGATTCCGCCAGAAGGGAGAAGGTGAACAAACTCATTGACATTGCCCACTCCAAAGGTATTCCGGAAGTGGTGTTGTGGGATCACGCCCTTTACGACCTGAAATACTATCCCGACAAGTTCAAAACCGGTCCGGGCCGCACCCTGAACCTGGACAATCCGGCATTCTGGGAATGGTTCCGGCAGGATTACCGGGAGATGTTGCAGCTGGTCCCTCAGGCCGACGGATTGGTGCTCACCTTTATCGAAACCGGAGCAAGGGCGGAAAAGCAATATTCCGAAAAGATAAAAACCGGTGCGGAAAAACTGGCGGCGGTGGTGGATGCAGTAGCCTCTGTGGTCTGTGAAGAGCTGGGCAAAAAGCTCTACATCCGCACTTTTGCATACACCGATGCGGAATATGCCAATACCATCGGCTGCATTTCCCACATCAAAAGCCGGAAGATCATCCTGATGATGAAGGAAACGCCCCATGATTTTTTCCTCACGCATCCGAACGACAAATATGCCGGAACCATTGACCGGCCTACCCTCATGGAGTTCGATACCGGCAACGAATTCAACGGACAGGGCATCATCGCCAATACCTGGCCGGAATATGTGCTCCGTCGTTGGAGCAATTTGTCAGCCCGGCCACATGTGATCGGATATGTGGCCCGCACCGACCGGTACCAGGATTCAAGGATTGTTGGCACACCAAATGAAATTTTGTTGTACGCGCTGAAAAGGTATTCCGAAGATAAAAGCATTACGGATGACAGGATTTGCAATGAGTTCATCTCGTCAAAATATGGCGTGAGAGCGCTTCCTTATCTGAAACCTGCTTTTGAATTGGCTTATGACATTGTTACTTCCACATTGTATACCCTCGGCACCAACATGGCCAACCATTCGAAGATGGACTATGATCCCTACAAGTCAAGTTATGGAAGGCATGTTTCCGGGAAGTGGCTGGACCCTCCGGTGGTTAAGGTGGGTCACGGGGTAAACCGGGAATTTCACTACTGGAAGGATGTGATCGAATACCTGGCGCCCGCCCGCTTCAAGGAACCGGATGCCGCCCTGATGACGGAAGCGCCGCAGGTGATCCGGAACCAGTGGGTGACTCCCGAAGAAAGAATGGATCCCAACTGGTTGAAGTATGTTGTGACAGAAAAGCAATACGGTGTGGAGGCTGCTATGAAAGCGCTTTCTCTGGTTTCGGAAGCAAAGCCCTGGCTGCGGGATTCCGACTTTTTACAGATTTATCAGCTGTTTTACCGAACACTGCTGACGGCCAGAGTTTATGCGGCCACGGCAAAGGCTTATTTCGGGTACAGGGTTTATGCACGGGGTGAGGAATACCATTCCCCATGGCTCCGGAAGACCATTCAGCAAGGACTGGATTCCATGCTGGCGGTGGCAGCAGAAATTGAACGTTACCCCGGAAAAGTTCCTGCCGGACAGTGGAAATGGAGAAACGATGCGGCTACTGCCCACGAATATCATAAGCTGATTACAGAAACCGGGTGGAAAGAATATGGCGGGGTGGTCTTTGCTCCCTCCGGTCAGAGCGAAAAACCCTTTCAGATCAAAGTGGTGGATGACCAGACGCACCGGGGAGTTCCCCTGGTGGAACTGCTTACCACGAACGACATCTGTTATGTTACCGATAACAACGGGATTGTGGCTTTCCGGGAACCCGGACTGATGAACCAGGAGGTCTTCTTCCACCTGAAAAGCCATGGCTATGAGGTTCCTGCAGATGGTTTCGGGTACCGGGGGATAAGGGTGACGACCATTCCTGGTGACAGTGTGGTCATTCCCATAAAGCGGATCAACATCGCCGAACGGCTTTACCGGATCACCGGCGCGGGGCTGTATCACCATAGTCTGGAAGCCGGCCTTCCGGTTCCCCTGAAACAGCCCGCCCTGAACGGGCAGGTGACAGGTCAGGATACCTTCATGGAAACGCTGTACAAAGGCAGGATTTTCTGGGTGTGGGGAGATACCAACAAACCTTCTTATCCGCTGGGTAATTTTGCCACTTCAGGCGCCACCTCGGAACTTCCCGGAAAGAGAGGATTGGATCCTTCCGTGGGGATTGACCTGACCTATTTTACCGATGAAACAGGGTTCAGTAAAAAAATGTGTCCGGTGGAGGGCCCCGGACCGGTTTGGATGCACTGGCT
>DAIDJX010000402.1 GCA_027451165.1 Prolixibacteraceae bacterium
ATAATGTGTTTTCTTGAGTTGCGCACCTTCAGTGTATTGGTGAGGATTTCCATCCCTTCCTCGACTGGTGTGGCGCAGGCGGCTGACAACCTTTTCTGCCCTGCAATTTCCACCACGCAAACGCGGCAGTTCCCCGCAATGCAAAGGTCTTTGTGATAACACAGGGTCGGTATGGAAATGCCAATCTCCTTGGCTGCATCAAGAATCATGGTTCCGGGATCAACTGCAGTCGAAATCCCATTGACGAATACATTTATTTTTTTCTTTGACATCGTGCAACAGTTTTGTGTTAGTAAATCATCTCTTCCCTGAAATTCTCCACAATGGAGGAAAAGGAATTGGCCACCGATTGACCTAATCCACATTTCGCCGTAATCTGCATGGTTTCGGTGAGGCGTATCAGTTTATCAAGGTAGGAAGCCGGTTTTTCTCCCCTTTTGACGGCTTTGATTCCGATCAGCAATTGCTGGCAGCCTACACGGCATGGCGTGCACTGACCACAGGATTCTTCTCTGAAAAACTCCAGGTAATTGTCCAGGACATTGAACATCGACCGGGAACTGTTGAAGAGCATCATTGAACCTCCCGTGGGAAGTGAAATTCCGGTCAGCCTGCCACTGAACCCAATGGCGGTGTCCATGAATTTCTTCCTCGGGACCAGCGATCCGGAAGCCCCACCCACCTGAACAGCCTTGGTGTCTCCATCTCCGAATTCATGAACGAAGTCCTGGACGCTCATTCCAAGTTCAAGTTCATAGATTCCCGGTTTCGGGGTATCCCCGGAAACGGAAAACAGTTTCGTACCCCTGGAATACTGAACGCCCAGATCATAAAACTTTTTGGCGCCATATTTAAAAATGGTATAGGTATGAGCCAGGGTTTCCACATTGTTGATCACAGTAGGCATGCCCATGTATCCACTGGTGGTGGGGTAGGGAGGTTTGTTCCTGGGTTCCCCGCGTTTGCCTTCCAGCGACTCAAAGAGCGCCGTTTCCTCGCCGCAAATATAGGCGCCACTGCCCATAAAAACCTTAATTTTAAACTCCTGACCGATCTCCCGCAAATAATATTCAAATTCTTCAATCACTTTCACCAGCTCATCCAATAGAAACCGGTATTCTCCCCGGAGGTAAATTATACCCTCCTTTGCCCCAATAACATACCCACAGGCTACCATGGCTGTGAGCACTTTGTAGGGGACACGCTCCAGGATTTCCCTGTCCTTAAAAGTTCCCGGCTCCCCTTCATCAGCATTGCAAATCACATATTTTTTGGGTGATGTCACTTCCGCCGCCACTTTCCATTTTAGCCCGGTCGGAAAACCTGCACCACCACGTCCTTTTAATTCGCTGCTGATCAGTTCATTAATTAAATCCTGAGGGGTCTGGCTCAAGATTTTTGTTAAAATGCTTTCCCAGTCGTTTTCATTCTTGAAAATAAAATCTGCCCTGTTAAGTTGATACGGTGCTCCCATAATGATCTGTCTTATTTTTTCATGTATTCAGATAAAATATCCCTCACCTTTTCCGGGGTCAGGTTGGTAAAAGGAGTGTGGTTGATCAACATGGCCGGAGCCTTGTGACACAAACCCAAGCAATTGGTCTGTAGCAGAGTGAACCTCCCATCGGCAGATGTCTCTCCTACTTTTATTTTCAGCATATCCTGGATGGCAAACAAAACCTGGTTTTTCCCTTTCATGGAGCAGGTGATGGTTTTGCAGATCCTGAGCACAAATCTGCCCATGGGTTTTACCTCCATGAAAGAATAAAAGGTAGCTGTTCCATATACTTCTGCGGCAGGTAGATCCATTTCACGGGCAATCTCTACCATCGAATATTCCGACAGGTAATTTTCCCGCTCGATAACCCCCTGCATGACCGGTAGCAGACTCTCCCTCTGGCGACCGTACTTGTCGGCAAGCTCTTTGATTAAAATTTGAATAGGACTCATTGGTGATATAATTAAATTCTTGTTACATAGTGATTTAGAAATTCATTTTCGTAATTCAGTCAATCAAGATGAAGGTGATCATCATAATTTCCGGTTTAAGACCTCTAAAAATATAAACTTGCCTTTTCAAAAAACAATCATTTTGAAATAGAATAACCTGTTGTTCAGCATAATCCTTTAACATATCTGAGGTATATGGATGATATACAAGTAAATACAGATTTTTTTTCTTACAGGGTTCTTTATTCAGGGGGGATTAACAGGAAGGAACAGGTCATCA
>DAIDJX010000403.1 GCA_027451165.1 Prolixibacteraceae bacterium
CAACGAAAAAAATCAAATGGAAGCTGAAAAAGGAAGTAACGTCGTCTATTCCAGAAATGTCATCGAATTTGTTGCTGTAGCCACTGAGTATTGTGTGCTGATTGAATCGGCAGCAAAATACCAGACAGGCCATCTTGTCGAAATTACCCGGAAGTTGCTGGCCTTGCTCTACCTCAAAACATCCCTTTTACCGGATATTCAGCCGGCCCTGGAGGAAGAACTGGAAAAGTATGTCAATGAACTGGACTACAATGTATTGCTGGATAAATGGTTACACAAACTGGGCGGATATGATCTTTACCATGAAGTATTTGATCCTGAAATTCAGTTTGGGACAGAAACAGTCACTGCCAGTATTTCGGAAGGATTGCTGGATATCTACCAGGTTCTGAAAGATGGAATGACGGCTTACAGTCTTGGAGATGAAGAGATTATGAATGATGCTTTGGCAGATTGCCTGGCACAGTTCAGAAATTTTTGGGGACAGCGGCTGGTAAATGTACTGAGGGCATTGCATCAGTTGTATGCTGCCGGAATTGATTGGGAGCAGAAATAAAGGGCAAGGATCAGGCAATACAACAAGGATGTTCAGGGAAAGTATGACGAAAGAAGAGTTGGCTGAGTTGCCACTCGCTCAATTCACGGGAGATATTGTCCTGGTGGAAACACCGGGAATGGCTGAAATTGCTGCCAGCTACCTCCGGAATTTTCCGGTGCTGGGTTTTGATACGGAAACCAAACCTTCCTTTACCAAAGGTGAAATCCATAAAGTAGCTTTGCTTCAATTAGCAACAGAGGAGCGGGCTTTCCTGATCAGGCTGCAGAAAGTGGGACTTCCGGATTCCATCCGGAAGATACTGTCGGATCCGCATCAGCTTAAAACAGGTGTTGCTATCCGTGATGACCTTAAAGCGCTTCAGAAAGTCAGGAATTTCAGGCCTGAAGGATTTGTCGAACTGCAGGACATGGCCGTTCGTTCCGGCATCCGGGATTTCAGCCTGAAAAAATTGTGCGCCATACTTTTAGGGGTTCGGATATCCAAGGCTCAGCAAACCTCCAACTGGGAGTCGGAATCCCTTTCCGACCAGCAACTGGTTTATGCGGCTACTGATGCCTATATGTCCCTGAAGATTTTTGAAAAATTCAACAATTCACAAGCTGGTGAAGGAGTATAAAACCATTGTTTTAAAACCTGGGAAAGAGCAATCGCTGCTCCGTTTTCATCCCTGGGTTTTCTCAGGGGCGGTAAAACATCTGCCTTCCGGACTAAAAGAAGGGGAAGTGGTACGCGTAGTGTCTGCCGACGGGCAATTGCTTGGTATTGGTCATTACCAGATCGGTTCGATTGTTGTCAGGGTTTTTTCATTCAGGGAAGAGAGTGCCGACCAGCACTTTTGGGAGGAAAAACTCTCCAATGCCTGGCAGCTGAGGTTAAAGGCTGGTTTGTTATCGCCCGGAACCAACACGGTCTTCCGCTGGGTACATGGGGAAGGCGATGGGTTACCGGGCCTGATCGTGGATTATTACGATGGAGTTGCGGTCATGCAATGCCATTCGGCCGGAATGTTCCTGATCAGGGAACAGTTGGCTGAAGCTTTACGATCCGTGGCCGGCGAACTGGTCATCGCTGTGTATGACAAAAGTGAGAAAACCGTCCCCTTTAAGGCGGGACTTTCCCCCTGCGATGGTTATCTCTTGGGAAAAGCTTCAGTTCCGCGAGGGGTGATGGAAGGTGGAAATCATTTTCTGGTGGACTGGGAATCTGGCCAGAAAACCGGTTTCTTTGTCGACCAGCGGGAGAATCGCAGGCTGGTCGGACAGTATGCTGCCGGACGAAAAGTGCTGAACCTGTTTTGCTACACCGGTGGATTTTCCGTGTATGCCCTTCAGGGTGGCGCCGTGAGCGTTCACTCCGTGGATGCATCAGCCCCGGCAATCCGGTTGACTGATGAGAATGTCAGGATCAATTTTCCGGAGGAGTCAAGACATCAGAGTTATGAAACCGACGCCTTTGATTTCCTCAGGGATATTTCAAGTGATTATGACCTGATGATCCTCGACCCGCCAGCCTTCGCCAAACACCTCGAAGCATTGCCTCAAGCCCTGAAAGCCTATAAGCGGATTAACGCCAGGGCATTTCAGCAAATCGCGCCGGGAGGAATCTTGTTCACCTTCTCCTGTTCCCAGATCGTT
>DAIDJX010000404.1 GCA_027451165.1 Prolixibacteraceae bacterium
CTTTCCCGTCGGGGCTGACATATACCCTCATGAAGGAAAAATCCCCGGTATGCCTGGGCCACATCCAGTTATCGGTCTCCCCGCCAAATTTTCCGAGTGACTGGGGAGGCGCGCCTACCAGCCTGACATCCCGGAAAGTTTCATACACAAACAGGTAATATTTATTGTATTCAAAAAGTGGAGTCACCCTTGCATCATACTGTGTGCCGGCAGTAGCCTCCCTTTCTATTTTTGCCGATGCCTGGGCCTTTGCCTTCTGCTGATCTTCAAACGACATGCTGGCATTAACATCTGCAAGCACTTTATCGGTTACATCTTCCATACGGATTAAAAACCGGGCAATTTTGCGCGGATTGGGCAATTCTTCCTCCTTGGACTTTGCCCAGAAACCATCGCGGAGATAATCATGTTCCACGGTGGAGTGTGACTGAATATCACCATAAGCGCAATGGTGATTGGTCAGCATCAACCCTTCCGGGGAAATCATTTCAGCCGTACAGCCTCCGATCGACACCACAGCATCCTTGATGCTGCTGTTGTTGATGCTGTACACATCTTCTGCACTCAGTTTGAAACCGTTCTTTTGCATGTCAACGATGTTCAGCTTCTGTACAAGAGCCGGCAGCCACATCCCTTCATCAGCTTTTAAGGGAACTGCAATAACGATCAAAACCAATAATAAAAAAAAGAATCTTTTCATCAGTATACCATTGAAGTTAAAATAATTACTTGTTTCAGACAATGGACCAATTCCCTGTCCGTTTAATAGTTTGCGAAAATAGCTGTTGTTTATGGCAGTAACAAATATTTGAATGAAAAACAGGTCTTATTAAAGCACCCTGCTGCTGGCTGCCGGTTGCTGGCTGCATTTAAAATCTTTCTAAATTTGCGCATTCAAAAGAGTATTTATAATGGCAGAAAACAACCTGAAGGAGAGAATTCTGGAAAAACTCCGAAGTAAATACCGGCTGATCATTTACAATGATTCTACCTTTCAGTCGATCTGGTCGCTCCGGCTGACCCCGATCATGGTGTTTACCTATGTCAGTCTGATATCCGTGGTAATGACCACCCTGGTGATCTTTCTGATTGCCTCCACCTCCCTGAAAGAGTATATTCCGGGCTATCCGAAAGCAGAATACCGGGAAATGCTGGTCAGAAACATGTTGCTGGTAGATTCTCTCGAGAATGAACTGGTTGTACGGGACAAGTTTTTCTCAGATATGAGAAGCATCCTTAAGGGAGAGGTACCCAAAGAGACTACTTCAGGTGTTGCTACAGGCAGTTCTGCGGAAAAGGGCACTTATACCCCCTTCAATTCCGATTCAGCCTTTCAGGATAAATTACTGGAGGAGAGACTGAGTTTATCGGTCCAATCGGGAAAAGAGTCCAGGGGAACACCGGAAAAACTTCATTTTTACCATCCGGTGGAAGGGGTGGTAACAGAGAAATTTGACTTCAGCAAAGGACACTTCGGCATTGATATCGTCGGAAAAGCCAACTCCAGAATTACCGCAGTTTTGGGTGGAACAGTTCTTTTTGCCGGATGGACCCAGGAAACCGGCAATGTCATTTACGTTTTGCATGAGAACAACCTTACGTCGGCATACAAGCACAATGCTCAATTGCTGAAGAAAACCGGAGATCAGGTCAAAGCCGGAGATGCGATAGCCATTATCGGAAATTCCGGAGAAATGAGCACCGGTCCTCACCTCCATTTTGAACTCTGGTACCTGGGAAAACCAATTGACCCTGAAAAATACATTGTTTTCTGACCCTATGAGGAAAAGACTTGCCATTCTGGGATCCACCGGTTCTATCGGAACACAGACACTGGAAGTGATCGGGAAAAATCCCGGACTTTTCGAGGTGATAGCCCTGACTGCCAACAACAATGTTCATTTGCTGGCGGATCAGATCAGGCAGTTCAGGCCTGAAGTAGCGGTGATCGGAAATGAAGATAAATATTCCACCTTGAAGGAATTGCTGCCAGAAAGTCCGTCGAGGCTTTATGCCGGTTCCCAAGCCATTGAAGCTGTTGCCGGAATGGATGGCATTGACATGGTAGTTACCGCGATGGTGGGCTATTCCGGTTTGATACCCACCATCAAAGCCATTGAAGCGGGGAAGAATATTGCCCTT
>DAIDJX010000405.1 GCA_027451165.1 Prolixibacteraceae bacterium
GCATCCATAATCCAGAGCATACCGGCGGCGAACCAGAGGTAAGGCGAATTGGGCATGATGAAGAGGGCCAGCGATGCCAGTATGGCACCGGTAAGAAAATAAGGCCTTCGGCGGCCCAGCCGGTTCCAGGTGTTGTCGCTCATGTGCCCGATGATCGGCTGCATGATCAGCCCGGTAACCGGTGCAGCAATCCAGAGGATGGGAATATCTTCCACTTTGGCGCCCAAGGTCTCGAAAATTCTGGAGACGTTGGCATTCTGCAAGGCAAATCCAAACTGGATCCCAAGGAATCCAAAGCTCATGTTCCAGATTTGCCAGAAATTCAGCAACGGTTTTTTCTTCATACGGATTGATCCTTCAATTTCGCCATGAAGATAAGAAATGTTTGGAACTTTATCTTCCGGAACCGGAATTTGGGGAGGCTGCAGCGTTTGTTTCAGACTGACCCTCTACTGGATGTATCCCTGATGATGAGATCGCCCCTGACTACCATGGTGACCGGAGGTTCTCCCTCTTTCTGGCTGTTGATCCGCTTCAGCAGCAGACGGGTAGCCTGGACGCCCATATCGTAACCATGCTGGTCGACAGTGGTAAGGGACGGATCGGAGATTTCTGAGAAAATTCCGTTGGAAAAACCTGCAACGGCAACCTCCCCGGGAATGGCAACACCCAGTTGCCGGAGCGCTTTCATGGCGCCGAGGGCGGTAAGGTCATTGTTGCAAAAAATAGCATCGGGCAGGTTGAGAACCTGATGTAACCGCATCACCTCCTGGTAGGCTTTATCGAAGGTATCTGCCACCGTGCACCATTCTTCCCGGAAAGCAATGCCAGCTTCCGACAGGGCATGCAGATACCCCTCTTTTCTTTCCTTCCCGATGGAGAGATTTTGAGGACCCGCAAAATGAACGATCCGGGAACAGCCTTGCTGTATCAGGTGCCTGGTCACCCGGCATGCAGACTCGCGGTTGTCGTTAATGACCTGATCCTTCGCCATGCCGGGCGCAGCCCGGTCGAAAAAGACCAGCGGAACCCCGTTTTTATCCACTTCCTCCAGGTGACTGAATCCAGCCGTTTCCTTCGAAACAGAAACCAGAATTCCGGCCACCTGATGAGCCAGCAGGGTACGGACGTTGTTTGCTTCCCTGTCTGACTTTTCATTCGACTGGCAAATCATAACCGTATAGCCCTCATTGTAAGCCACTTCTTCGATACCGCTGATGACCTGGGAGAAAAAGTAGTGCACAATTTCAGGTATTATCACCCCAATGGTGGCTGACTGGCGCTGTTTCAGTCCTCTGGCCACAATATTGGGCCTGTAATCCAGCCGGGCTGCAACTTCTGCGACATGTTGCCTGGTTTCGAGGCTGATTTCGGGGTTATTCTTCAACGCCCTCGAAACCGTGGAAGGTGAAATTTTCAGTTGGCGGGCAATATCTTTTATGGTAACAGGTGCTGTTTTCATTCCGTTCGGTTGCTGATTTCCGTATAAAAGTAAGAAAAAAAACAACCCTGAAAAGTTGGTTTAGCCGGTTCCAAAATACAGGTAGCCTAAATAGGCGAGTCAGAAAGGATGGCAAGTGGTATTTTACCGCAATCGTTTGCATAGTTTTTTTGAGGTAATTGTGTGATATTCATAAAAATAATTAGCTAATTTTGTTCACTTTTCAAATTGGAAAGTGAGCCTGCGAGGGCATGAAATTGTATTTAATCAAATCTTTTTTATTAAACTAATTTGTGAACAATGATGATGATTAGAGAAAAACTCAAGTTGATTTTGTTTTTTGCTGCATTGCTGGTCACCACGGCCGGGTTTGCGCAGAAAATCAAAGTTACGGGGAAGGTTACCGACTCCAACAAGGAGGGGATCCCTGGAGCAACCATCGTGGTTGTTGGGACAACGATCGGGACGGTTTCCGACATCAACGGGAATTATTCGCTGGATGTAACACCTCCGGCCACCCTTTCGTTCAGTTTTGTAGGTTATCAGCCTGTACAGGTGGCCGTTCAGAACCAGACAGTTGTCAACGTCCAATTGGTAGAAGAAGCCATTGGTGTGGATGAGGTTGTGGTGATCGGTTATGGTTCCACCAAAAAAACGGATGCCACCGGATCGGTGCAGGCCGTTTCAACTTCTGA
>DAIDJX010000406.1 GCA_027451165.1 Prolixibacteraceae bacterium
CATACATCGATCCATATACAATCACCACCCCTTCATCCATTTGATAAGAGCTCCATTTGTTGTAGCGACTGAGTACCCAGTTCAGATCAGTCCGCCAGATGGGCCCATGTGTAGCAGCAATCATCCTGATCTCCAGGTCACTGACCTTTTTGATGGCCCGCTGGGTGTGTGCACAATACTTACCGACAATATTCGTAAAGTAGCGCATTACCTCCACTTCGTAAAACTCCAGGTTAATTTCATCATCGAAAATGCCGCCATCCAGGGTTCCATAACTGCCGAATGCATCTCCGGAGAAAAGAATTTTACTGTCTGTGACATAAGTGACCATGGTTTCCGGCCAGTGCACCATGGGCACTACCCTGAATTGTAAGGTGTGTTTACCCAGGTTGAGCAGGTGGTCGTCGTGAACTTCCAGCCAATGTTCCGGAGTGAGGTAATAACTTTCAATCAGTTTCAGCGTTTTGTTGTTACCCACCAGCGTAATCCCCGGGTACCTGGCGATCACCGCCTTTAAAGCTCCCGAGTGGTCGGGTTCCATGTGGTTGATGATGAGGTAATCAATGGTTCTTCCACCGGTCAGTTTTTCGATGCTTTCCAGGTAATCATCAATAAACTGCCTTTCCATGGTGTCGATCAGGGCAATCTTTTCATCCAGAATAAGATAGGAATTGTAACTGATGCCATGCGGGATGGGCCAGATATTTTCAAAAAGATGGGTGCGCCGGTCATTGAATCCAATGAACCAGATATCTTCGGTGAGTTTTGCCTGCAACATTATTATTCGTTTTGGTTTTCGCAGGGCGAAGGTAAAAAAAAATGTGATAGGGGACAAAATCAAAAGGTTCCGATGTTCCGGAGTTCCGGGCTGCGATGACAACTCACCGGTTGACTTTAAGTCACCCGGTGAGTAAGAATCCATTTTTAACGTATCTTTGTCCCAAATTTGAACATATGCCCTTACAACGAAGAGAAAATCACTTGGTATTTCCAAAGATCAAAAAGATCTTCCTGTTGATCGGTGTGGTGATCACCCTCCTGGCAGCATGGATTATGTTTCAACTGTACGGGTTGCTGTTCCGCCCCAATGTAGAAAAGGATTTTGTCCTTTATGTGAATAAGAATACAACGCTTCAAATGATCTATGAAACCCTGGAAAGCAACAGGGTTTTGAAAAAGATGAAAGCTTTCTATTGGGCAGCAACCATCAAAAAGTGCCCCGATTCGATAAAACCCGGGAGATATCACTTTAAACCCGGCATGACTACCAATGAAGCGGTGAATATTCTGAGGGCCGGTTTGCAGGAGCCTGTGGATGTGATTTTTAACAATGTCAGGACAAAAGCTGACCTTGCTTCCCATGTTTCCCGTTACATCGAAGCGGATTCACTGTCCATAACAGGGTTGTTTACTCCGGAAATCAGCGCGGAGTTTGGTTTTACTCCTGAAACCTTCGCTGCTATGTTCATCCCGAATACCTACGAGTTTTATTGGACGACCACTGCGGAAGAGTTTGCAGAACGCATGAAATTGGAATATGAACGGTTCTGGAATGAGGAGCGAAGAAAAAAAGCAGAAGATATGGGAATGACTCCGGTGCAGGTAGCTACACTGGCTTCAATTGTTCAGGAGGAAACCAACCAGAACAGTGAGAAACCGCGCGTGGCAGGCGTCTATATCAACCGGTTGCAAAAGGGGATGCCCCTCCAGGCCGATCCGACGGTGAAATTTGCAGTGGGCGATATCACGCTCAGGCGCGTTCTTAACCGGCATCTGGAAACCGACTCTCCCTATAACACCTATATCTATCCCGGTCTGCCCCCCGGGCCGATTACCTTTCCGGAAATATCTTCCCTGGAAGCAGTGCTGAATTACGAAAAACACAACTATCTCTATTTCTGCGCAAAGGAAGATTTCAGCGGTCTTCACAACTTTGCCCGCACCAATGCCGAACATGAGCGCAATGCCGCCCGCTATCATGCCGCCCTGAATCATTTGAAAATCAACAATTAAACCACATAAGACACAGAAGAACACAAAAGAAGTTTTATGTGTCCTTTTGTGCCTTATGTGGTTCAAAACTCAGATATCTCCCGAAGATGGATTTGATGATTTGCTGTTCGTTTTCCCAG
>DAIDJX010000407.1 GCA_027451165.1 Prolixibacteraceae bacterium
AACAACACGACGCCCGCTGCCACCAGCAGCCAGCCGTGTTGTTCCCAAACGGTCGGTGGGATTTCCGGCAACGGGCCTTTGAGCGCGATCTCATTTGTGGACTGGGCGCTCAACACCATTGGCAGGCAAACCAGCAGGCAGATCAGATTTCGGATTTCGGATTTCGGATTTCGGAATAAAAAAAGGTTCCGTTCTCCTTACAAAGATCGGAACCTTTTTTGATTATTCAAGATTCAAGACTTAAGATTCAGAATCATAAAGAGTCTCCAAAGTCAGCCCTGAATTTTTCGGCCAGTTTCTGCGGCCAGTCACTGGTGGGCGCCAGACGGCCCATAAAGAAACGAAGCACAGGTGGTTCTTCCACAAATTTCAAACCTCCCACCAATTCCCGGTTCTCATACAACCATTTCAGGCGGTCGATCAGGAACATGGTCTGCGACAAAGTGAACACCCTGCGTGGAAAAGCCAGACGAAGCAACTCCATGTCGGCCAGCACATCATTTCCGTTTTCATCACGTACGCTGGAGATGGTGCCCCTTTCCATCCCGCGGCATCCTGAAACTATATACACCGCTGCTGCCAGGGCGCCGGCGGGATATTCCTGCTGAGGCACATGGGGAAGAAAACCCATGGAGTCGATATGACAACCCAAGGCACCGGGAGGGGTGATTACCGGAATTCCGTACTCGTCAAGCTGGTTAACGATGTATTCGATAAAAGAAGGAGACTGGCTGATTACCGTATCATCGGTGGTCTCCTGCATCCCGACAGCCATCGCTTCAATTTCCCGGACCGACATTCCCCCGTAGGTGGTAAAACCTTCATTCAATACCAGCAAATCCCTCATTTTAAGGTAGAAATCCTTGTTGTCAGTTACAATGCCACCTCCCCTGGAACTGGTCACTTTCCGGCTGGAGAAATAAACAATGTCGCAGTAACTGCACATTTCTTTTAATATGTCCTTGATCGATGTATTTTCATAGCCAGCTTCCCGCTTTTTGATGAAATAGGCGTTCTCCCCTACCAAACTGGCATCCATAACGACCATGATTCCGCTCTCTTTGGCAATCCGGCTAACCTCCCGTAAATTGGCCATGGAAAACGGCTGCCCGCCAATCAGGTTGGTGGAAGCCTCCATTCTGACAAATGCCACATGTTCTTTTCCATATTCAGCAATTACCTGTTGCAGCTTTTCCAGGTCAATATTCCCTTTGAATGGCTCGGCGCTTTTAATCTGCAAGGCTTTGCCGGTATAAATCTCCAGAACCGTTCCCCCGTTCAGCTCCATATGTGCCTTGGTGGTGGTAAAATGGTAGTTCATGGGAATAACGTCTCCCTTTTTGACAAAAATCTGGGAAATGATGTTCTCCGCTGCACGACCCTGATGAACCGGCATTACATAATGCTTCCCGAAAACATCCCTCACAGAGGCTTCCATCCGGTAAAAACTCTGGGACCCGGCATAGGCATCATCCGCATGCAGCATGGAAGAAACCTGATTATCACTCATGGCATTGGTACCTGAATCAGTCAACATATCAAGAAAAACATCTTTCGTGCTGATCTGGAAAGTATTGTACCCGCCTTCTTCAATTGCCTGAAGTCTCCTTTCAATAGGATTCAGATAAAGTTTCTGGACTACCCTTACTTTATGCAATTCCACCGGAATCTGTATCCCACTGCTGAATTTGATTTTTGTCAAGTTGCGATTTGTCATTTCAGATAAGTATTAAATATCATTTTAAAAGTTGTGCAAGATAATTTATTTCAAAATTCAAATCAATACAGGATCACAAATTTCTGAATTTCAATACGCCCCAATTAAAAATGGATGGTTAAACCATATTCACCGGAGCACCGGAAAGAAAAGCGGATAAATTTCCCACAGCAATGTCCATTAATCTTTCCCGGGCTTCTTTGGGGGCCCAGGCGATGTGCGGGGTAATCAGGCAGTTTTTCGCTTTCAACAGTGGGTTGTCTTCCAGAACAGGTTCAACAGAGACCACATCCACAGCAGCACTGGCAACCTTTCCGGAGTTCAGAGCCTGACTCAAATCTTCTTCATTGACCAATCCCCCGCGCGCTGTGTTGATGATCATCACCCCATCCTTCATTTTTCCAATCGTTTC
>DAIDJX010000408.1 GCA_027451165.1 Prolixibacteraceae bacterium
TGGTGAAAGTTTCGGACGGGGAGAAGAGTGTCACTAAAAAAGTGGTGATCAGTGATCGGTCATCTCCTTCAGCAAATTAAAAAACCCTTTTTTCCGCTCCGAACTGATTTTCCAATTCACCGGTACCGACTGGTAGCCTTCATCAAATCCTTCGTCTTTCATCCGGAAGTCAAAATAACCCCAGGAAGCATAGGATTTTACCGCTTCCACCATGTTGTTGGAGGGCTGGTCAAAATTGAAATGATCGTCTTCATTGAACAGAATGGGCATGGGGCGATAGCCTTTCACCTGCCGGGTTTGCTTCACCATTTGCGTGATCCTGGCGGGATCGGTTACTCCATTCCCGTGAAGCAAAATAAAATCTGATGAGTTTACCACGTTTTCCTTTGGAATGGAACCACCGCCATAACTGGTACCCACCAGGTAACGATATCCATCCCTCGTTTTGGATTTCACCCGGTCGATCAGTTCATGTATCCGGTCCGGCTTCAGAATGTCATGATCATATGCTTTCACATTACATTCATTGTTTACCTCGACTATTACATTCCTGAATCCTTGGCTGAAAAGCCAGTCCATGACGTTATCCACAGCATTTTTTACTGCCTCTTCATCTTTCAGCCGTTGGTCCTGCCCGAAATAAAAAATCCCCATGATGACCACCATGCCCATTTTATCGGCCTTTCTGACGATCTTTTCCATTCTTTCCGCATATGCTGGCCGGAGGGTGCCGTCGGGTTCAAAGGCATTGTTCTCCCAGGGTTGGTCTTTGGAATAGCCCTGTGGACTTCCGCCCTGCCAGTTGATGGTGAAAGCGAGCAATCCGTGTTTTCTCCATTCCGGCATTGCTTTGATGAACTCCTTTGTATTCCGGTCAGGATCCCATTTCCCTGTATCGGGATATTTCCACATCGCAGTTGTCTCCGGGTTGAGATCATCAAAAATGCCCTGGACCATCCTCGAATTCATCAGCAATCCTTCCATGGGGTATCCCTGCCAACTCCTGTCTTTGTATGTCGGGATACCATTGATCAGGAATTTGTCCGCTTTGATGCTGACATTTGTTTTGGGTTTGGCAGTTGAGAACAAATTCAAAGCGATAAAGAACAGAATTAAGGTCAGAATAGAAATGCGGTACTTGATTTTCATGTTTTTATAAAGTTTTAAACGGAACCTGATGAATTGCCTTGCATCCCCTTCCCTGCTTTCCGGATCACCGATTATTTGTTTGTCCTGAAATCCCTGATCAGTCCTTCTGCGAGCCAGTTGGCCAGAGCCTGCCGGTTGTTCGGGCTTATGATCCGTTGCTGATCCAGACTGTGGTGAATATTCCCCAATTCTATGAATACAGAAACAGGTTTTGAATGGGTTACCACGTATAAATTCCTTGAAGAGACTGTTCCCCGGTACCCCCTGTCGGGCTGGTGCATCCGGTATTTTTCTTCAAAAGTAGTTTTCAGTATCCTGGCAGCTTTCTCCCCTTTTTTACTAACCTTGTCATAATAGAAGAATACGTCGATGTTTTTCCCCTTACTCCGGGAGTCGACATGAATGGAGACCATCCGTTGGAATTTCCCAACATTCGCAGCATACAGTGAATTGATGGCATTTGTCCTTTGTTTCAACCGTTCCACCTGGTTCAGGGGAATTGTTTTTTCAGGGTAGCACACTTCATCTTTATCGGCTGAAAGGAATTCGCGTTCCCGGATACCATCGTTGGGATCCCGGATGATAAAGTAAACTGTAGCTCCGTTTTCAATAAGCTTTCTTCCCAACCGGAGAATGACATCATACGCATACTCATCCTCACAAAGAGTATGGTTAGCGTATTTGCCCATCTCTCCTGGATCGGGCCCTCCATGTCCTGACTTGAGGTAATAAACTGCCCCTTTCAGCGCACTTCCGGTGATTTTTACCTGCTGAAGGGCAGGGCCGAAAATCTTAAAAGTTTTTGTTTCCTGTCCGGTAGCCGGAATGAAAAATAGAATGGCCATCATCCCCCAAAACATCCGGATGTAATTTTTTCTGCTCATCTGGTTGTAAATGTAATGAATAATGTGAATATTTTAAAGCAGGGAAATTTTTCGGCTTTCAGCTAAGCGGCGATGTTGATTTTTTAAAAATT
>DAIDJX010000409.1 GCA_027451165.1 Prolixibacteraceae bacterium
TATAGACTGCAGCCGAATAGCAGGTGGGGATGAGTTTTTTCAGTTTTTCCGCCAGGTTGATATAAGCATTGGTGGCTTCTTCTGAAGTTTTGTACTGTACATAACCCCAGTTACGGCCGGTTTCCCAGAGATGTCCTTCCAGGGCAAGACCAATGCCGCCATATTCACCCAGGACATTACTCCTTTTGGAGTCAAATAAACCCATTACCGGATCAGGATAGTTATGCATGTCTAAAATATCCCCAATGTCATAATGATTTCCACCGCTGGCAGGGTTTACCAGGCGGGAGGGATCGTAGTTTTTTGTCCATTCCACAATTTCTGCCGTTTTGAACTGTCCCCAGGCTTCGTTGAAGGGTACCCACACGACCACAGAAGGATTGGAATAAGTCAGGTCAATGATTTCTTTCCATTCCCTTCTGTAGTTTTCTTCAGATATGGCACTCCGCTGATTTTCCAGTCCGCTGAAATAGTTGCGCATTTGCCACTGGGGCGACCGGTCTCCGCTGGGCATATCCTGCCAAATCAGGATCCCGAGTTTGTCGGCATGATAATACCATCTGGCAGGTTCCACTTTCACGTGCTTACGGATCATGTTGAAACCAAAATCCTTGGTCTTCTGAACATCATAGGCCAGGGCTTCATCAGTGGGCGCCGTGTAGAGGCCGTCGGGCCACCATCCCTGGTCGAGCGGTCCGAACTGGAAATAATCCTTGTTGTTCAGTTGCAACCTGACAATACCGTTGGCATCCTTTTTCGTTGAGATTTTGCGCATCCCGAAGTAGCTTTTTACCTGGTCGGCTACCTTTCCCTGCTTCAGAAGAGTAATTTCCAGGTCATACAGGAAGGGATTTTCCGGGCTCCACAGTTTTGCCTCCGGCACATTCACAAGCACTTCCTGTCCGGTGGCTGCTTTGGCTGTACTGATCAATTTCCCTTGTTCCAGGACCTTCACTTCCAGAAGGTCACCGGCATCAGTTCCGGAGACATCAGCTTTCACCGATAATGTAGCGCCGTCCAGGTTGGGAACACTTTTAATACCCGCGATATGGGCAGTGTTAACCGGCTCCATCCACACGGTCTGCCAGATGCCGGTCACCGCTGTATACCAGATACCCTTTGGTGCATCTACCTGCTTTCCCCTTGGTTGATAGCCCCGATCTGTAGGATCCCATACCCTGACGGTCAGCTTCTGGTTCCCGGTTTTGTTAAGAAATGGAGTTATCTCAAAGGAGAACGGAGTATAACCGCCTGTGTGTGAACCCACTTTGATGTCGTTGACCCAAACGTCTGCCTTCCAGTCCACAGCCCCGAAATGCAACAGAATTTTCCTGTTTTTCCAAGTCTCCGGAAGGGTGAATGTCCGCTGGTACCACAGTTCGTTATTTTCCCCTATATTTTTCTGAACGCCGGAAAGACTGGATTCAATGGCAAAGGGGACCAGAATTTTCCCTTCATAAACCGATGGGATGAACTTACCTTTGGGCTGTATGGAGTAATCCCACAGTCCGTTGAGGTTCTGCCATTCAGCCCTGACCATCTGCGGCCGGGGATATTCTGGCAGCGGCATTTCCGGATTTACTTTTTCAGCCCAAGGTGATTTGATCCTGTCACCCGCAGGTTTCCAGGACTGGGCGCTTACTTCCGTTAATATCAGGATGAGGGCTATCGTTAACAGGTTTTTCATTTGATGTGGTTTTTTGTTTGACTATTTTCTTTCGCCACGAAGGCACAAAGGCACTATGAAAGCACAAAGATAGAATTTAAGACATATCTGTTGGTGACTTCTTTGAGCCATTGTGCCTTGGTGGCGTTAATTCAAAATGCAGGTTTTTGGTATTCCGCTGAGGGAGACTGATCTGTGACATAGGGCCAGCCATTGTCCCATTTCACTTCATCCAGCATCAGCACCCTGCCTTTGGGATTGGACTTGTCAACAGCGTGGTATAAAATCCAGGTAAGCCCGTTTTTGTCGGTAATGATTTCGGAATTATGACCGGTACCCACAAAGCGGTCATTCCCATGAATCAGCACTTCATGGTGGTTGGTCATCATGGGTTCACCTTTTTTATTCTGGTACGGCCCGAACAAGTCAGCTGAGCG
>DAIDJX010000410.1 GCA_027451165.1 Prolixibacteraceae bacterium
TCCTCCACTCCTTCCACGGTGCCGATGGCACCTTCCACGGGAATGACTGCCTGGTTTTCCATGTAACTGGGGTCCACCTCCTGTCGCGAAGTGATCTGCACGAACAATTGCGGCAGCGTGGCATCGGGCATCAGTTCCACCGGTAGTTGCCGGTAGGAGATATACCCCAGCAGGGTCATCCCTACGAACAACATGCTGATGAAAACCTTTCTGTTGATGGCAAATCTCATCTGCAAAAGTTATTAATTTCCGGCTTCCCGGATGTCATTCGATGCTGAAGATACCGGATGTAACCGGTCCATAATATCATAAACGCAGGGAATAACCACAAGTGTCATCAGGGTGGAAGTCACCAGGCCACCGATCACGGCAAGCGCCATTGGCGAACGCAGCTGAACACTCTCCCCAAATCCGATAGTGAGCGGGATCAGTGCCAGGATAGTGGTGAGCGTAGTCATCAGGATAGGCCTCAGCCTTTGCTGCCCGGCAAGGATAATGGCATCCAGCCGGTTCATTCCTTCCTTTTTTAACTGGTTTATCCGGTCTATGAGAATGATGGAACTGTTCACCGCGATACCGCCCAGCATGATAATCCCGATAATGGCCATAATGTTGAATGTCCTGCCCAACAGGAAAAAGGTGAGTATACTCCCAACGATGGCAAAGGGAATGGTCAGCAATACCGTAAATGGATGAATCAGGGATTCAAAAATAGAAGCCATAACCATATAGACAAGAATAATGGAGAGAATGAGCGCAAATCCCAGGTTTTTCATGGAATCCTGACGTTTTTCCTCATCCCCGGTTACCTTAATGGAATAATTGGGTTGCAGTTGGATGTCGGAAGTGACATTCCTGATCTGCGTGGCCATGTGCTCCAGGGGAATGTCCGGTTCCAACTGGGCAGTGATTTTGCCGATCCGGTTCTGATCACGGCGGAAAATTTCCCGTGGGGAGAATCCCTGGCGAATATCAGCGATTTCCGAAAGCCGGAAAACCTGAGTTCCCGATGTAATGGTCAGATTACTGATGTCTGACAGGTTGGTTTCCGGTAACTTAATGGTGATATCGCTCATTTCTCCTCCATGCTCCAGCTGTCCGGCGCTTTTTCCTTCCAACTGGTCCTGAAGCTGGCTCACAATGGAACTGATGCTCAGATTATACATTCCTGCCCTGACCCTGTCGATGACCACCTCCACTTCCGGAGCGCCGTTTTCAATGCTGCTTTTTATATTGAACAATCCGTCAAGACCATCCATTTTTTCTTTGACCTGGAGGGCGACCTTTTCAATTTCATCTATTTCTTCTCCTTTTATTTCAACCACAACAGGCGCATCTTCTGAACCCAGCACTGTTTTCAGGGCTGTCTCTTCCTTGGCAAAGGTTACCTCCAGGTCGTTCACGTCGGAAGTTAGCCGGTCAATGGTAGCAATAACATCATCAGCGGTATATTTTGATTCTTTGGTAAGAATAACCCTGATCTCTGCAGTATTTTCACCCTGAAACACTGCAGACTGATCACCCGACAAACCGGCATTGGGACCGGAATGAGAGTACATTTTTTCAAGATCTCCTTCCAGATATTGCTGCAGAATGGATTCAATATTTTTCACAGTGGATTCTGTACGTTCCAGTTTGGTTCCTTCCGCTAATTTCAGATCGATCGTAAATTCACGGGCTTCAGTCTGAGGCATAAATTCAGATCCAATCATGGGCAGTAACAAAAAGGAAAGCCCCATCAAAACCAGACTGATAATAATGACCGTTCCCTTCACTTTCATAACCTTACGTAAAAGGTTGCCATACCAGTTCATTTTCATGGAAGTACTGGATACAGGCGCCGGTTTGTTTTGGTAAAGGCGCTTATATAGCATGGGAATGAAAAGGATGGCTGCAAAAAGGGAAGAAAGCAGCGAAAAGGTTACGGTCCATGCCTGGTCTTTGAATAATTCCCCGGAAGCGCCGTGAAGATAAACAATCGGTAAAAAAACCACGATGGTAGTCAATGTGGATGCAGTTATGGCCCCGCTCACCTGGGAAGTACCGTTTATGGCC
>DAIDJX010000411.1 GCA_027451165.1 Prolixibacteraceae bacterium
CTTTGCTTACTCTGCGTTCCAGAATACGGAGATCATCATCCGGATTTCGAAAGCTGATCTCCGGGTTTCCATTTTTATTCATCATAGCTCCAATATGTCCTGTTTCGTAAAAGAATAAATTCAGGATCTTCAAGAATCTGCCTGAAAAGCTTCTTCCTGATCCTGAATACTTCATTTTTAAAAGCATCTTCACTTTTAAAACCAAATTCTGCATAGAGATCCTTATAAGGGACTCCATCCATGGAAGAAGCCAGAATGCTCTGTTGTTTTTCTTTCAGGGTATTAAAATGACGCCGGTACAGCCGGTATTCCCTGCTTCTCAACCACAAAACCTCAATTTCTTCCTCCTCTGCTTCAGTAAGTTCTTCCAATTCACCGCGATTTTTATCCGGGTCCTCCATCAACCGGTAGCCTGCAGTGCGGATGTTTCTGCAAACTGCCAGGAAATAGGTCAGAAACCTGCACTTCAGCTGAAGGTCACCCGCCACTGCTTTCCTGTACACCACAACGTATGCATCCTGGACTATCTCTTCTGCCCTTTTCCTGGATCCTTCCTTACCCATGTTCTTCAGTAGATAGGGAATAGCCTGGTCTGCCACATACCTGAAAATCCCGTAATCACCTTTGAGAATACCATTCATCAGTTCTTCATTCGAATAGATATGGTCGGGTTCTTTTTCCATTTTCAGCATTCATTTGGCCTGTTACATACAAAGATGGATAATTTGGTGTAATAATCGCTGAATTTCTTTACATCCACCTTTTCTATCTATTAATGTTTTTGAAATAGCCTCAGGTAATAAAAACTGACAACTTTTTTCATATTTCTTCAAAAAAAGTTAAAAGATTGCAGACATTTGCGGAAATTTGAGCTTTATGATCCTTATTGCAGACAGCGGTTCAACCAAAACTACCTGGTGCCTGGCTGGCAGCGTACAACAAGAGCGCCGTTTTATCCAGACTTCCGGCATAAACCCTTATTATCAGCAGGAACCCGACATTTTTGAAAAGTTATCCCATGAATTTCCGCAGGAAAAATGGGACATCAAAGCCATTTATTTTTATGGTGCCGGATGTACCAGTCAGGCTGTGAACCAGGTGGTAGCCAATCCGTTATCCAGGTTTTTCGGCACCCCGGAAGTACATGTCTTCAGTGATCTGATGGCAGCTGCACGGTCTTTATGTGGCCGTCAGCCGGGAATAGCCTGTATTTTGGGTACCGGATCCAATTCCTGTTATTACGATGGAGAAAACATTGCAAAACAGGTATCACCGCTCGGATTTTTGTTGGGTGATGAGGGAAGCGGGGCAGTTTTGGGAAGGACGCTGCTCTCGGATGTCCTGAAAAATCAACTGCCTGCCGGTCTGATCACTCTTTTTTATGAAGAATACCAGACAACCCCTGCCGAAATTATGGAAAACATCTACAAAAAACCTTTCCCCAACCGGTATGCTGCCCAGTTCAGCAGGTTTTTGTGCCAGCATATAGGACAACCGGAAATACAGGAACTGGTGTCCAATGGCTTTCGGGCCTTTTTTATCCGGAATGTCCTTCAATACCCCGAAGCCTTGCTGTATCCGGTTCACTTTTCAGGAAGTATAGCATTCTATTTCAGTGATATATTGACACAAACAGCCATTTCACTTGGTATGCAAACAGGTAAAATCGTAAAAGACCCGATAGAAGGGCTGGTGGATTATCACCAACAAATTCAGAGGAAAAAAACATATTGAACGTTTTTGATGTAATTTTGTCAACCCGAAAATCACCGGTAATGAACGATAACGGAAAATTTACGCTCAGCATCACCGAGACCCCCTCGAAATTCCGCAACCTGGAAAAGATGAGTGTGGCAGAGCTGATTGCGAGCATCAACAAGGAAGATGCCAAGGTACATAAAGCGGTAAAAAAGGCGCTTCCCCAGATTGAACAACTCGTTGAACGGATTATCGAAAGGATGAAATCCGGTGGAAGGGTTTTTTACCTGGGCGCTGGTACCAGCGGCCGGTTGGGGGTGTTGGATGCTTCGGAACTGCCCCCGACTTTCGG
>DAIDJX010000412.1 GCA_027451165.1 Prolixibacteraceae bacterium
AGACCACACACCCTGAATGCCCAACTCAGCGGGGAAGTGAACCTGGATCAGGCCGGATACATCTCCCCATGGCGCTATGTCATGGTGGCGGACAGTCCGGGTAAATTACTGGAAAACAACTATTTCATCCTGAATTTGAATGAACCTTGCCAGATTCCGGATGTATCCTGGATCAAGCCGGGAAAAGTGATCCGGGAGGTTAGCCTGACGACACAGGGAGGACTGGCCTGCGTGGACTTTGCTGCAAAACACGGAGTAGAGTATGTGGAATTCGATGCCGGCTGGTACGGCCCTGAAAACAATCCGCTTTCAGATGCCACTGCTGTGAATGTGGATCCCCAGCGCTCCCCCGGTCCGCTCGACCTGCGTAAAATTATCGGATATGCCAATGAAAAAAACGTCGGGGTCATTCTCTACGTCAATCACCATGCACTGGAACGTCAACTGGACACCATACTGCCCTTGTACCGTTCGTGGGGAATAAGAGGAGTCAAATATGGTTTTGTCAACGTCGGATCGCAGCAGTGGACCAGCTGGCTGCATGAAGCAGTCCGGAAAGCTGCAGATAACCGGTTGATGGTGGATATTCACGATGAATACCGGCCGACCGGCTATTCCAGGACTTATCCCAATCTGATGACCCAGGAAGGTATCCGTGGAGATGAGGAAAGTCCTTCCACAGAACACACATTGAATACCCTGTTCACCAGAATGATCGCCGGAGCAGGGGATAATACCAACTGCTACTTTGCCCCACGGGTACCGGCCACTATGGGAGGGAAGGCTGCCCAACTGGCCAAAGCCATTATGCTGTATAGTCCCTGGCAGTTTCTTTTCTGGTACGACCGCCCGGATGGATCGCCCGTCAAAAAGGGTGGCGCCGGAGGTAATGAATCGGTAATAAAAGAGGTACCGGAACTGGGATTTTATAAAGCTTTGCCAACGGTATGGGATGAAACCCGTGTTCTGGAAGGAGCGATCGGACAATTTGCCACCATCGCACGGAAAAAAGGGGACACCTGGTTTGTGGGCAGCCTGACAGGTAGTCAGGAGAGAGAAGTGAAGATTCCTCTTGAATTCCTTCAGAAAAAATCTGATTATGAAGCGGTATTGTATGGTCAGAATCAGGAAAATCTGCAAAAAAACGAAGTGACGGTGAAACGATTAACGGTGAATTCTTCCTCTGTGGTATCAGAAAGACTTCTGCCTAACACAGGATGGGCGATAAAGATCACAAAAATGGAATCCTCAACCAATAAATAAGCATCACCTTGAAAAAATCTTTCTGCCTGAGGAAAATATTAATCATGATTGCCGCACTTTATCTCCAGTCCGGGGTTATAGGCGCACACAACATTAAAGAAAACAATTTGAAACAGGAAGTCCTCAGTATGCCGGGGTGCGTTGCCCTCTGGGATTTTAAGGAAAAAGAGGGACACCCCCGTAAAGCTTCCGGAACCGGAACATTCCCTTTGAAGGAGTGCCAGGGTAAAGTGCCCAGAGTTCAGGAAGGTCCCCTTTCCGGTTATTCCATCCGGCTTGACGGTACCAACTATTTATCCCTGGATAATAAGACTACAGGTGCACTGAACATCTATGGAAAGAACCAGGGCGTTACGGTGTTAGCCTGGGTAAAATGGAGCGGAGAACAAACCGGATTTGTGGCCGGCATGTGGAACGAATATGCGGAAGGAGGTAAACGCCAGTATGGGCTGTTTGTATCCCTTCCCTATTACAATGGCCGGAATCAGGTATGCGGCCATATTTCCCTTACAGGGAAACCAACACCACCATTCCCCTACTCCATCGATTATTCGGCCAGTAAACAGCTTGTTCCGGAAAATCAATGGTGCTGCATTGCATTTACGTATGACGGAAAGGAGATTAAATCATTTCTAAACGGTGAATTTGAACCCAGGGAACCTGAACTGATCAACAACACCAAAGGATTTCCCGGATATCCGGAAGGATTAACCCAATCAAAAAATCCCTGGAATTACCCTGATGGAATGGGGAACAACGGATCTGATTTCACTGTTGGAGCAGTTC
>DAIDJX010000413.1 GCA_027451165.1 Prolixibacteraceae bacterium
ATAATAACAAAAAGAATCAAGGCAAAGCCAATAACCACGGAAGCCCAGTCCTGCCCAAGATTCCAGATTTTTTTGTCAGGTGTACTTTTTTCTGCTGTCATTTTATGTCACTTAATTTGGTTTCTCCCTGCGATGCCACCAGGGCACAAAGCCACGAAGGGTCACGAAGAAATAGCTTTGTGCCTTAGTGCCTTAGTGGCAAAAATAACGGATAAATATCCAAAGTCTGGTCATTCAGGTTAATGCTGAATAGATGCAGACAAAGATTAAAACTTGGAAGAACAAAACCGTAAGTATAAAATGGTATTTTAAAAGTAGTGAAGTAAGCCTTACATCTTATTTTTTGCATTATTTTTAACCGTTGAACTTATTAAGTTGTTCCAAGATGGACATAAAGAATAATTTTTCAGTACATGACATTCCCAGACGGAAATTTTTGAGTTTGGGCGTAAAAGGTGGTATCGCTTTGGCAGCTGCCCCTGCCCTGCTCGAGTATCTGGCTTCCTGTACGCAGGTACCTGTGCAGGGTTTGGATGTTGATAAATCAATGCTCGACAAAGTCATTGCCCATGCCCTGAAAAAGGGAGGTGACTATGCTGAAGTCTATATTGAAAACAGGATTTCCCGGCAGCTGATCATGGAAGAGTCAAAATTCAGGAGCGGTTTGTATGGCATCAGTCAGGGTGCCGGCGTCCGGGTTATCAGCGGAAAAAAGACCGGTTATGCTTACACGGAAGAAATCAGCCCTGAAAAATTGCTGAGAGCAGCCGAGGTTGCTTCCTATGTCGCCCAAACCGGAACAACTACCATCCCGGTGCCTGTTTCTCCGGCAAATCCTGACAGATACAACACGGTGAAGATTTCTCTTCAGCAAACGGAGGATCAGAAAAGAACGGAAATCATTCAAAGGGCCAATCAGGCAGCGCTGGATTATGACCCCAGGATAAAAATGGCCATGATAGATTATTACGATGAGGTACGATCGAGGATAATTGCCAACAGTGAAGGTGTTTATCTGAAAGATGAACAACCGCTGCTCTTTTTCATTGTCCAGGCCATGAGCGATAATGGAAATGCGCGGCACCTTTCGCGGGAGCGACTGAGCATGCATTCCGGCTTCGAGATGTTCGACCTGGTCACTCCGGAAGAAGTGGCCAAACGGGCTGCACGTGAAGCCATTGCCATGCTCGATGCAGAAGATGCCCCGGCAGGGATGATGGATGTGGTCATGCAGAACGGCTGGGGGGGCGTCCTTGTCCATGAGGCAGTTGGCCATCCTTTGGAAGCCGACAACATTGCCAAAAAGGTTGGCGCTTTCACCGGGAAACTGGGACAGAAGGTAGCCCATGAAAAATTCACCATGGTGGATGATGGCACACTCCCTGGTTACAGGGGAACCATCGATTTCGACGACGAAGGCACTCCTGCAAAGCGGAATGTCCTCATAGAGAACGGGATACTTAAAGGCTATATGACCGATATTCTGAGCGCCAGGGAACTGAAAATGGATCGCACCGGCAACGGAAGAAGAGAATCGTTCAGGTACATTCCCATCCCGAGGATGACAAATACCTTTATTGAAAAGGGGAACGATGACCCGGCCGACATTCTGGCTTCCACCAAAAAAGGAATTTATGTGCAAAGCCTGAGCGGAGGAAGTGTGAATCCGGTCACAGGGGTTTTCAACTTTACCTGCAGGGAGGCTTATTTAATCGAGAACGGGAAAAAGACCACCCCAATAAAAGGCGCTACCTTAATTGGTTCCTGTTTGGAGGTGATTTCCAACATCGACGCGGTGGGCAACGACCTCGACTTCGGACCGGGTATCTGCGGGAAAGGGCAATCGGCCGAAGTCAGCGCCGGTCAGCCCACTGTAAGGATCAGAGGGATCAATGTCGGAGGAAGCAGAGGGTAAAAGGGAGACTAAAGTAAGGACAGAATGAAGAGACAGAGAGAAATCATAGCTATAAAGATGAGAAAAAAGTAAGGGCATCCTTATATGGATGCCCCCTAAAATATAACAGTATGA
>DAIDJX010000414.1 GCA_027451165.1 Prolixibacteraceae bacterium
AAATTCCTGGGAGGATCGAACTGGCAGGTATTCAACGCATTAAAAGAAGGGGGGCCATGTGGTTTTAATCTCTTGTTGGGAGGACTATGCAATCCCTTCGGAGAGTTTTACGATATGGGCGGGAGCGCTGATTTCTGGAGTTCTACACTTTCCCGGGATGAAGACGGGGTACCCGACTGGTGGTCATTCTTCAGCGGGGATGATTTCAGGGAAGGGTCCAGCCTGAAAAGCGTTCTTCCCGCCTATAAGCTCAGTGTCCGGCTGATAGGGGATTAACCAGCGCTAACCGGGACCTTCTGTTTCGCCGGCCATTACCTGTGACAGGTATATTTCCCGGGGTCTGAAGAAACTCTTCTGTGTGAAACAGGGCGGTTAAATAATCTGATCATTGTCTTAACTTTTAACGATTTACTCCGGGCAGGGTTAGCTGTTGATTGCCGCATTGCGATTTCCTGTTACTTTTGTGACTTTCTTTTACGGTAAAAAGTCACAAAGATGGAAATTCAGAGCAGATATTCCCCTTCCGGGGTGGAGGAGAAATGGTATAAATACTGGATGGAAAACGGTTATTTCCATTCGGTTCCGGATGAACGTGAACCCTATACCATTGTCATTCCGCCACCTAATGTGACAGGGGTGCTGCACATGGGGCACATGCTTAACAATACCATTCAGGATATAATGATCCGCCGTGCCCGTATGACCGGCAAAAACGCCTGCTGGGTTCCGGGTACTGACCATGCTTCCATCGCCACAGAGGCCAAGGTGGTGAACAAACTGAAGGAACAGGGAATTGAAAAGAGGGACATCACCCGGGAAGAATTCCTGGAACATGCCTGGGAATGGACCCATAAACATGGCGGGATTATTCTGGAACAACTCAAAAAACTGGGCGCCTCCTGCGACTGGGAACGTACCTGCTTCACGATGGATGAAGCCCGCAGTGAATCGGTTATCCGTGTTTTTGCTGATCTTTTCAAAAAGGGGCACATTTACCGCGGGGTGCGGATGGTCAACTGGGATCCGAAAGCAAAAACCGCACTCTCCGATGAGGAAGTGAATTACAAGGAAGTCCAATCGAAATTGTATTACCTGCGCTATCTGATAGAAGGGACCACAGATGAATATGTGACCATTGCCACTACCCGTCCGGAAACCATCCTTGGCGACACTGCTGTTTGCGTGAACCCTGCTGATGAGCGGTTCCGGAACCTGAAAGGGAAAAAGGTCTTTGTTCCCCTGATCAACCGTCTGGTTCCCATCATTGAGGATGAGTATGTGGATATGGAATTCGGAACAGGTTGTCTGAAGATCACGCCTGCTCACGACCCTAACGATTACCTCATTGGCATGAAACACCAGCTTGAATCGGTGGATATTTTCAACGATGATGGCACTCTAAGTGAAAAGGCTGTTTTATTTGTCGGGATGGACCGTTTTGAGGTCAGGGAAAAAATCGTCCCCGGGCTGGAGAAAGCCGGCAACCTCGTTAAAATTGAGGATTATACGAACAAAATAGGATTTTCGGAAAGGACTGATGTCATCATTGAGCCGAAATTATCTGCCCAATGGTTCCTGAAAATGGATGAACTGGTGAAACCGGCGCTGGACAATGTGATGAACGACAACATCCGTTTCCATCCTTCCAAGTTCAAAAACATATACCGCCATTGGATGGAAGGAATCAAGGACTGGTGCATCAGCCGCCAGTTGTGGTGGGGACACCGGATACCTGTCTATTACCTTCCCGACGGCAGCTTTGTGGTGGCAGTCACTCCGGAGGAAGCACTGGAACAGGCAGTAAAAAAACCTGGTGGCGCTGGTCTTCAACTTACCGATCTCCGGCAGGACGAAGATGTGTTGGACACCTGGTTCAGCAGCTGGCTTTGGCCCATCTCTGTTTTTGATGGGATCAACCGGCCTGATAATGAGGAAATCAACTACTATTACCCTTCCAGCGACCTGGTAACTGCCCCCGATATTATTTTCTTCTGGGTAGCCCGGATGATCATT
>DAIDJX010000415.1 GCA_027451165.1 Prolixibacteraceae bacterium
CTGTCGGAAGGATGGTCAACGGACAGAAGGTGATCAACCGCCATACCTGTGATGTGGTTCCGCGCGACCTCACCTCCGTGAACATCGACTTCAAACAGATGGGCGTCGGTGGCGACGACAGCTGGGGCGCCAGAACCCATGATGAATACCGGCTGATGGAAAAAGAGTACCGCTATTCTTACCTGATTCTTCCGCTTAAGAATGGTGATGATCCTTTAGAAAAAGGAAAGATCTCTTACCAATAATCAGAACTTCTCTGAAACTTTCCATGGATCAAATCACGGTTGCTGCCCTGTAAGGGTCAGGGCAGCAGCTTTCAGATCTTTTGCTGAAGCTTCAAACTGGATGGTACCGGGTTTCTCCGTCGACTGCACGATGGCCGTCAGCTGTCCTTTGAACAATTTCATGGCCGGTGCCTGAAAAGATTCAAGACTCACAGGATTGCCATTGGCTGCTGCCTTAAAGGTTCCTTCACCTTTTACCCGGAAGGTGATCTGCCGGTCATCATCCGGACAGAGGTTGCCATTTTTATCCACCACTTTCACCCGTATAAAGGAAAGATCTTTTCCGTCGGCCCTGATGATCGCCCGGTCGGCTTCCAGCACCAGACGTTCAGGCGTGCCAGCTGTCCGAACCTCCGTTTCTGCTGCTTTGTTTCCCTGAGCATCATAGGCTACCACCTTAACCGTTCCCGGTTCATATTTGGTGTCCATCCACATCAGCCGGTAGCGTTTCTGCCGGTTCAGGGAATCCTGGGATGCCTTACTCCCGGTATTGTGCACGGTGAAGGAGCTGTCTTTTGTCTTTTTGCCCTGGCTTTTGCCATTGATAAAAAGTTCGGCCGAAGGAAAGCTGGTATACACCATCAGGGGTACCACTTCGCCTTCTTTACCCGGCCAGGTCCAATGCGGCAGAATGTGCAGGGTAGCTTCCTTTTTGTTCCAGTGGCTGCGGTAGAGATAGTACCTGTCTTTGGGAATGCCGGCCAGGTCAATGATCCCGAAAAGGGAACTGTGGCTTGGCCAGTCGGTGTAATAAGGTGTGGGTTCTCCGAGGTAGTCAAAGCCTGTCCAAACAAATTCCCCGATGCAATAAAGCAAATCCTCATGCAAAATGAAATTGTCTTCCGGAAGATCCGACCAGTCGCAATGCTCGAGGTCATAGGATGAGCTCTGGTTATCGTCGTATTTTGCCATGGATTTCCGGAGTACAGGAAATTTGTAAACGCCACGGGAACTAACGGTGGAAGCAGTCTCTGAGACCAATACGATCGCCTGGGGGAGCTTTTTGTATGCTTCTTCGTATTTGTAGGTGCGGTAGTTGAAACCCGCCACATCCAGTACGGCGGCAAAATTGTTGTTGATGACGTTGTCAACCCTATCCATCCCCACCGTTACCGGCCGGGTGGGATCCTCCCGGTGACAGATGTCCTGCAGGAAGCGCACCAGCTTGGGCCCGTTGGCTGTGCCCTGGTCAGGGACTTCATTCCCCACGCACCACATCACAACCGAAGGATTATTCCTGTAATGCCTGATCAGGTTGACCAAATCCTTCTCTGCCCATTGGTCAAACCAGAGGTTGTATCCATTCTTCATTTTGGGGGCTTTCCATTCATCAAAGGTTTCCGCCATTATCATCATCCCCATCTCATCACATGCCTTAACCAGTTCAGGGGCAGGCATGTTGTGGGAGGTCCGGATGGCGTTGCAACCCATATCTTTCAATATCCTGACCTGCCTGCGGATAGCAGCCTCATTGACAGCGGTACCCAGCGGGCCGAGGTCATGGTGGTTGCACACTCCTGTGAACATTGTTTTTTTCCCGTTAAGAAAGAAGCCGGAATCAGGGATAATTTCAAGGGAACGGATGCCAAAGGTAGTGGTCAGTTCATCCCTGACGATATTCCCTTCCGTCAACCTCGAATAAGCCGTATACAACACCGGATGGTCGGGATCCCACAATTCCGGGCGCGACACCAGTAACTCCTGCTCAAAACTGCTTTGGTCA
>DAIDJX010000416.1 GCA_027451165.1 Prolixibacteraceae bacterium
TTTGAAGGTATTTTCTTATTTTGCATTTTTTTGATTTAAAAGGTTAGATTTATGAAAGTTATAAATAGTAAAAAATTACATTTTTACCTTATTGTTTTGGTTTCTTTCCTCCTCATACCTGTAATTCTGCAGGCAAGACCTTACAAAATATTAGTAGTCACAGGGGGGCATGGTTACCAGGAGAAAGAATTCGATGAAATGCTCAGCTCTCTTGGCCATGGATACAGCTTTAAAGTAGCTGCTTTCCCAGAAGCTTTCAGTTATTTTCAGGCCGGGAAACAAAATGAATATGATGTAATCC
Source organism: Prolixibacteraceae bacterium (assembly GCA_027451165.1). GTDB lineage: Bacteria > Bacteroidota > Bacteroidia > Bacteroidales > Prolixibacteraceae > UBA1413. The sequence goes on from DAIDJX010000416.1 coordinate 302, forward strand.
TATTTTATCATATGTGGCAGAAGGTTTCTGACAAGGAAGCTGCTGACCTGGCCGGAACCATCCGGGAAGGCAAACCGCTGGTGGCGCTGCACCACAGCATTTGTGCCTTTGACGACTGGCCGGAATATTGGAATATCATCGGCGGGAAATATTTCCACAAGCCAACGGTCTTGAATGGCAAAGAATACCCGGCGTGCAGCTATAAACATGATCTTCGTTTTACGTTGAAGGTGGTTGACAAGAAACATCCGGTAACGAAAGGACTGAAGGATTTTGAAGTGCTGGATGAATCATATCTCGGTTATTATGTGGATCCGGAAGTCACTCCCTTATTAAAGACCGGTGAACCCACCAGTACTCCGGTGGTGGGGTGGACCAAAAAGTATGGAAAGGCGCAGGTGGTTACCCTTCAAAGCGGGCACGATGCGCACACCTTCGCGAATCCTGATTTCAGAAAGCTTCTCAAACAGGCAATCCTGTGGGTGGCGAAAAATTCAGAATAATCCCTTTGGGTTTCCAAAAGCCTAATTACCATCGGGGACAGTCTCCGGCAGGAAGGAAAACCCTTAAATTGAAATGGAATAAGCTCCCAGGAATTCCCCGTGCCTGATGTACAAAACCCCCTTGCTGATCACCGGGTGAGCAAAATGTTCCCTGCTTCCTTTGGTGACTTTAAACATGGAAACATCCGTCATCCTTCCATTCTGAACGGAGACCAGGTGGACCTCCCCTTTGGTATTGTAATAATACAGCATCCCGTCGGCGGCAATCAGCGTTCCCCGGCCGATGTTCAGGGAATCGCTCACCATTCCGTTCGTAATATCCATCTTCACGAGGTTGTTACCTGAAAAGGCACAACTGTACAGGGAATTATCCATCAGGACAATGCCCCCCATATAATTATCAACCGCGGGATTTTTCCAGATTTGTTCCGCTTCAGTCCCGTCGGCATTCAACCGGAGGGCTACTGCACAGTTCCCGTCGCCTTCCACATAATACAGATTGTTTCCTGAATATAAAACCGTGTTGGAGTGGGTATCGCCAATTCCCGGTTCCCTTTTCTCCACCGGGGTATTCACCTGTTCATGTGTCCAGAGTAATTTGCCGGTGACGGCATCAATGGCTAATAAATGGTATGCCGAAAAAGTGATCAACAGTTTGCGTGTCCCGTGTTCAATCAGTCTGGGCGGATGATATGCCGGCCGTTCTCCCTTTCCCTGACAGCTCCAAATCAGTTTCCCGGTAATCCGGTCCAATGCTACCACATTATTTTCGGATCCTCCCGGAGTGCAATATACTTTTTCCCCATCCACCAGCAGTGATTCTGAAAAACCAAACCTGGGGGTGACTCCGCCAAAGCCGGTCACCATATTGCATGTCCATTTTATTGCTCCGGAATTTGCATGTATGCAGGTTATATCTCCTTTTCCGGTCATGACATAGACCAGGTCGTTGACTACGGTCGGGATGCAACGTGATCCGGGATAATTGACCACCCATTCGTTCCCAGCCCGGGTTTCGGAAAGCAGTTTACCCTCCCTGTTCAAAATCAGTAAACTGGAAGTACTGTCCTTTGTTCCCATCACAAATATTCTGTCCCCGGAAAGGGTAGGCGATCCGTAACCATATCCAAGGTCATTGGTTTCCCAAATCAGTCCGGGTCCATTTTCCGGCCACGATTTCAACAGACCGGTTTCATTGT
>DAIDJX010000417.1 GCA_027451165.1 Prolixibacteraceae bacterium
TCACGTAAATGGTACGGTCGGCATATTTCGTGAGCCTGAGGTCATGGGTAACAATTACCACGGCGCAATCTTTCTGTTTCAGGTTGCTCAGGTTTTCCATTACCTGGATAGTGCTGATGTGATCGAGCGAGGCGGTTGGTTCGTCGCACAGGATCAGTCCCGGACTGGTGATTAAAGCTCTTGCTATGGCAATCCGTTGCTGCTGCCCGCCACTCAGGTTCCTCGGAAGATTCTTCATCCTGTTGCCAAGGCCCAGATCATTAAGCAGTTCCAGAGCTTTACCTTTTGCCTCCTTATGTGAAAAGCCCTGCATCAACAAAGGCTGCATGACATTCTCAAGTCCGTTTAGCGGGGCCAGCAGGTTAAATCCCTGAAATACAAATCCGATCTTGTTAAGCCTGATCCCTGCCAACTCATTTTCCGTCAAGGTATTCACACAAATATCATCAAGCCAGACATTTCCCGTGGTAGGATATATAACACATCCCAAGAGAGAGAGTAGGGTAGTCTTTCCGGAACCCGAAGGTCCGACAATAAGCGTAAGTTCTTTTCTGCGGAATTCTACGTTTGTCGGCTGCAGGGCAACAATTGTACTGTCTCCTGCGATATATGTTTTGCCTGCTTCTGAAAGCCGTGCTGCTGGCGTCATCTTGCTTCTTTTTTAAACCTGTAAAACTAATTCTGCCTTCATCACTAATATTTTGCTGGTAATCCAAGATCAGATCATTACTTGGGAGATATTACCGGAATAATTGGACTCTGATTAACATAGAGATAAGGAGATTTTTTAATTCCCTTTATTGATTTCAGCAAAGTGATCAAACACCTGGCGTGCTTCTGCTTTTTTCCCTTCCGGTACGGGCACTCTGGCAACTTGTTGATCTCTTCCGTTGCGGGAAGGCATGGAGTAAGTGAATTCAATCATCACGGTACCGGGATTTTGGTCGTTCCAGCTCACCTTATCAAGTGACGCTCCTAACTTTTCCCACAAATGAACCATTTTGCCTATAACGGCTCCTTTTTCAGAAATGATTACCAATTGAGTTGATTTCCTGAGTTTATTCAACCTGAAATAGGGAGTGATAAAAGCGATTATGGCTAAAAAAGCAATCAGACCCAGAATGATTTCAGCCATCAGAATATCCTGATAAACAATGGTAAGCAGAATACCCACAACAATTGAAATACCGGCGATAAGGTAAAAAATGGACCGGTTAACAATTTTTTGTTCAGCAAAATCTCTTTCCACAAACCTCTTCCATTCATCCGGCTGGTAATGCCAGACAGCCAAACGCCCTTCACCGGAAAGAATGCTGTCGAGTTGCCTGGCCCTTGAAGTGTAAATGAAGATTACCACAAGGCTGACAATCCCCATAAAAAACGAAACAAATCCAATCGCAAAGCCTCCGTCCATGCCATCCAGACCAATTAATGACGGTAGGAAAATGAGGAAGACAAAAGTAAGCAGCAGGATGACCCATAGCCTCACAATTTGCCACTGTGAGTTTTTGACAGGGAGATCATCAAATGAATTGGTTGGTATATCACCGGGATTTCTTTTCACTGAACATTAAGTTATGTTAAGACTATTGAACTTGACCGGGCCGCTTATTTTACCAGATCCTTAAAGGCTGACCCAAAAATCAGATACCCGGTGTTCCCGCCAATGGTACCCTCATTCTGTCCCCATAGAAACGGCCAATCGTCATAGTTCTCAAAATGGTCAGGTTTTCTGAATAATATTCCGGGGGCCACATTTCCCGGAATAAAGGAGAAATCGGCCCTGTTATTACCATAAAACACTGCCTTCGGACGGGCGGCACCCACTGCTGCCACCAGTGAATAGTTGTGGTAAGGATGACAGCCAAACAAGAAGTTGGTGATTTTATAAGTGTGGCTGACGTCGATAATGTCAGGGAAGTATTTGCTGGCAAAGCACACCGTGGTACCAAAGTTCAGCAGGGCTCCACC
>DAIDJX010000418.1 GCA_027451165.1 Prolixibacteraceae bacterium
AAACCTGGAACCTGAAACCTGGAACCTGAAACCTGGAACCTGAAACCTGGAACCTGAAACCTGGAACCTGAAACCTGAAACCATCAGACTCTAACTGACCCCTGGCATAATCTCTTTTTCCCTTTCCTTCAGGTTAAAATACTGAAAAGCAAGAAAAACGAAGGTAATGACCGACAGCAACGTACCAATGATGGTAGCCACAAGAAAAACCCACACCCTCCAGTCGCCAGCTGCCTGGGAAAATGTTTCTCCCTGAGCAAGGATAACCTTGGATTCCAATCCCATGGTTGCAGGAACCGACAGGATCATGGCAACGGCCTGCGCCAACATTAATCCGACCAGATTCAACAGAAAGGTTCCCCACCATTGAAGTTTGACAAGGTTCCAGGAGCGGGAAATTGCATATCCGATGCCTTTCTTTTCATAAATGGCAATAAATACAGCCAATGACAGGGAATTCAGGATAAAAATCCCCGGGAAAATGCAAAAAATCAAGCCAATCATTGATAACAAGGCTACAACAATTGAAGTTCCTATGGAAATCCAGGCATTTGAAAAAAATGCTGAGGTTATTTCACCAGCGGTAAAGTTTCCTTTTCCCCTGTCGAGATACGCATGGATGTATGTGTAAATCACTGCAATGAAAAGGGCTTGTACAAAAACATTGAACAGCATGATCAGGAAGTACTTTTTATACATGGGTCCCAACTGTCCTAACATCTCTTCCCTTTCCATTGACAGGAGCGTTTCCTGAATTCCTGCCACTTCTGAACTGAGCACCAGTTGCAATGCGGCCATAATAATAATAAATGGAAGGGCATAGATCAGCGTGTATTTCATCAGTGATCCGGATTCAGCTCCTAAAAACCTGAAAGATTCTGTGATTACTTCTGTTACTTCTCTTTTTTTTGGGAATTCAACGGGTTGATTCATAGCTGTGAAATGATTTAATGGTTTGATGATCCGGTAATTGTGACCGGCTGTTTTGTATCAGCAGTTAAAATGTTTTTGTATCTACATGGTATTTGTTCCTTTCAGAAGCGCTCCGGGAAACCAATTCAGCAATAAAGCCGGTAAGGAAAAGCATGGTGCCAATGATCATGGCCGTCAGCGCCAGAAAAAAATAGGGATTGTCTGTAACCAGCGGGGCTCTGATGCCTCTTGCCAGCATGGTCAGCTTGTGGGCGCCTACGACAATGGCCGCGATAAAGCCCAGGAAGAAAGTGAAGGTTCCCAGGAGCCCGAAAAAGTGCATCGGTTTTTTGGCAAATTTGGAAATGAATATTACGGTCAGCAGGTCCAGATACCCGTTGATGAAACGTTCAATGCCGAATTTGGTTTTCCCGTATTTTCGGGCCTGGTGCTGAACCACTTTTTCCCCGATTTTGGTAAATCCGGCGTTTTTAGCCAGAATAGGGATGTAGCGGTGCATTTCCCCATATACTTCCACGCTTTTCACCACAGCCTTACGGTAAGCTTTAAGTCCGCAGTTGAAATCATGGAGCTTTATACCCGAAGCAGCCCTTGCTGTTCCATTGAATAGCTTCGATGGAAGGGTTTTCGTAACAGGATCGTATCTTTTCTTCTTCCACCCTGAGACCATATCGTATTTTCCCTCAATGATCATCCGGTACAATCCGGGAATTTCATCCGGACTGTCCTGAAGATCGGCGTCCATGGTAATAACCACCTCGCCTGAAGCGGCTTCAAATCCACAGAAAAGGGCGGCTGATTTTCCATAATTTCTCCGGAATTTTATCCCTTTGACCTCGTTGTAATCTTTGCTGAGTTGTTCAATAACCTCCCAGGAGCGGTCGTTGCTGCCATCATCCACCATCAGTACTTCCCATGAGAAATGGTTATCTTCCATAACCTTTTTGATCCAGGCGGTCAGTTCGGGAAGAGACTCTTCTTCATTAAATAAAGGAACAACTACCGAAATA
>DAIDJX010000419.1 GCA_027451165.1 Prolixibacteraceae bacterium
AGATTTGCCCGAGTTGACGTCAACCGATCTGCCGGGATATAGACTCTCTGATGATGGGATTAGACCGGCTTCCTTCTCCGGAAATGGTAACCTTGTTTTCACTGATCTTCCGCCTCCATACAAAATAGAGAATGCACTCACGCTGAAACAGGCTTTCCTGTTATGAAGTTTAAATCTGATTTGATTTAACAGAGGAATTTAACAGATTCATTTGTTAAGGTTATGGTGTTTTGTCTGTGCTGACAAAGCCTGTCATAATAGTTCATTCAGTTTAAAATTCATAATTTACTATCCATGTTTAACCGACTTGTCAAATATTTTCTCGACAACCGGCTCATTGCATTTATCATCCTGTTTTCCTTTATCGGGTATGGTTTGGTCACCATGCCGTTCAACTGGGAAACAGGCCTTCTGCCGCGTGATCCGGTCCCTGTCGACGCGATTCCCGACATCGGGGAGAACCAGCAGATTGTCGCCACGGAATGGATGGGGCGCTCACCCCGGGATATCGAGGACCACGTGACTTATCCGCTTACCACGGCGCTGTCGGGCATTCCGGGCGTGCAAACCATCCGGAGCACTTCCATGTTCGGGATGTCATTTATATACATCATTTTCAAGGATAACGTCGAATTCTACTGGAGCCGTTCACGCATACTTGAAAAACTTAGTTCGCTTCCTTCCGGAACGCTTCCTGAGGGTGTTCAACCCACACTGGGGCCCGATGCCACTGCCCTCGGACAGATTTTCTGGTACACCCTTGAAGGGCGTAATCCTGCCACGGGCGAGCCGAATGGTGGCTGGAATCCGCAGGAATTAAGAACCATTCAGGATTTTTATGTCAAATACGGGTTGTCCGCCGCCGAAGGAGTATCAGAAGTGGCTTCCGTTGGCGGATTTGTGAAGGAATACCAGGTAGATTTGAATCCGGAGGCCCTGAAAGCTTATGGGGTTTCTATCATGGAAGTCATGGAGGCAGTTGGCAAAAGCAACCTGGACATCGGCGCCGAAACCATCGAGCTGAACCAGGTGGAATACATCATCCGCGGGCTGGGTTACGTGAAGAACCTCGAGGATCTGGAAAACTCCGTGATTGCCGTTCGCAACAATGTCCCGGTCAGGGTAAAAGATGTCTCTATGGTTACCTTTGGTCCGGCTACCCGCAGGGGAGGACTGGACAAGGCCGGATCGGAAGCGGTTGGTGCCGTGGTGGTAGCCCGGAACGGTTCCAATCCCATGGAAGTCATCGGTAATGTGAAGGCAAAAATTGCTGAAATTGAGGCAGGACTTCCGCAGAAAACGCTGGCCGACGGTACGGTTTCCAAAGTAACCATCGTACCGTTTTACGACCGTACAGGATTGATCAAAGAGACCATCGGAACCCTTGAATCGGCGCTTTCCCATGAAATCCTGATCAGCATTATCGTCATCATCATCCTGGTCATGAATCTGAGGGCTTCTGTCATTGTGGCCGGCTTACTGCCCATTGGGGTGCTGATGACTTTCATCCTGATGCGCTTTTTCGGCGTCGATGCCAACATTGTAGCACTCTCCGGCATCGCCATTGCCATTGGCGTCATGGTTGATATTGGTATTGTAGATGTGGAGAATATTCTCCGCCACCTGGAGATGCCGGAAAATCATGGGATACGGGGTAAAAAGCTGCTATCGGTGATCTATAAGGCAACCACTGAAGTCCGCGATGCGGTGGTCACCTCCATAGCGACCACCATCGTGAGTTTTTTGCCGGTATTTGCCATGGAAGCCGCCGAAGGGAAATTGTTTCACCCCCTGGCATTCACCAAGACTTTCGCCTTGATTTCCGCCTTTCTCCTCGGAATAATTGTACTCCCCACATTAGCCTACCTGTTTTTTTCCATCCGCTTCGATTCCGGGAAAATCAGGAAAGTCTCGAAT
>DAIDJX010000420.1 GCA_027451165.1 Prolixibacteraceae bacterium
GCTGATTCAATGTACCTGCCCGGAGTATTCACTACTTTCAGGGGATTCGAATGGACTACTTCAGCCTATGGGCATGTCGCTGTTATAAATACGCCAACCCTTATCGATGCCACAAATGCATCTTACAATACATTTACCGAACTGATTACCTGGTTGAATACCCAGGACCAGAACTGTTTTGCCTTTTTCAACCATCCCGGAGATTATGATGCCAATTCCGGTGGAGACGAATTTGACCATTTTCCATCCAATCTTGCCACTGACAAGATTGTCGGTATGGAATTCTGGAATAAATCAGTGTCATTTACGAAATATTATGCCAGCCTGGCAGGGGTAATGGTCAATGGTTTCTTTTCCGGAGACGGCATGCCTTTCTATGACGAGGCATTACAGCGCAACTGGAAAATCGCGCCGGAAGGGAGTGAAGATAATCACACGGCAAACTGGGGGGCCAACGGCTATGAATACAAAACCGGCGTGTTGGCGGCAGCCAATACCCGTGCCGACATTCTCGCAGCTTTTAAAGCCAGACGGTTTTTCAGCACGTTGGATAAAAATACAGCCATGTCGTTCAAATTGAACGGGAATGAGACGGGGTCGACTATTACTGGAGGGACACACTCCCTTCAGATATTGGCTTCTGATGGTAACAACGAAACATTTTCCAAAGTTGAACTCCTGAGAAATGGCGTTGTTACAAATACATGGACGCCAGGCGTTACAGCTGTCAATATTTCCGGTTCCCTGACTGTCGCTGATGGTGATTATTATTATATAAGGGTTTACCAAAGCGGGAACCTGACTGCTGTTTCTGCGCCGATCTGGATTGAAGGTGCTGCTGCCAATGTACCTCCTTCCGTTTCAATAACAAGTCCGGTAGCCGCGGCCAAGTTTCAGTCACCTGAAACAGTAACCATCAATGTGGTCGCTGCCGATACCGACGGAACGGTTTCAAAAGTCGAGTTTTACCAGGGGAGCACCAAACTTGGTGAAGATACCACCTCTCCATACAGTTACAGCTGGACCAATGTTCCTGCAGGGGCATACACTTTGACAGCCAGGGCTACTGACAACAGCGGGGATATGACTATTTCTGAAGCTGTTGACATAACCGTAGCTGAACCCCTTACTTTTAACCAGATCGGGCCATTGTGCCAATACAGCACCGCACCCGAATTACCCCTCTTCTCCACCAATTCCCAACCTGTTAAAGGGTCTTGGAATCCTCCGCTGATTAACACCTTTACCAGTGGTTCCACAGTCTATACCTTCACTCCCTATCCCGGGCAGGCAGGTGGAAATGCAACAATGACCATCACTGTCAATCCGGCACCTGTTCCCACCTTTTCAACGGTGGGCCCCTTTAAAGCAGGAACTACTATTGATCCCCTTCCTGGAAATTCCCTGAACGGAATCTCTGGAAACTGGAATCCTGCACTAAACAATGCAATGACAGCCACTTATATTTTTACACCGGTTGTTGGGCAGTGCAGTACCAGGTCCTGGAAAACAATAACAATAACCGATTGAAAGCACTATAAAAATAATTACAAACCCATAGATTATGAAAAAGCTTTACTTTCTTCTTATTGCTGGAATATTTCTGATGTATTCCTCCGGCCTCCGGGCACAAATTTCTATTGGCGGGTACAACGCCTATTATGGCCATCTGCACAACCACACCGCCTATTCTGACGGACAGGGAACTCCTCCTCAAGCTTATGCTTCAGCCAAAGCTAACGGGCTGGATTTTTTCGGTCTGGCTGAACATTCCAATTTGCTCAATGCTACCGAATGGAGCAGAACGCTGACTGTTGCTGATTCAATGTACCTGCCCGGAGTATTCACTACTTTCAGGGGATTCGAATGGACTACTTCAGCCTATGGGCATGT
>DAIDJX010000421.1 GCA_027451165.1 Prolixibacteraceae bacterium
TTTGGGGATGACCTGATTATCTGCGTTGGTTGAAGGCTGTACAATGATTTTAAACTTAATCTCCTGAAGGGTATTCCCAACGGCATAGACTGAAATGGTATCGTTGGTGCGGGCGCTCATGAAAGCTGAATCTGCCTTTGCGCTGGACCTTGAATAGAACCAGGCCAGACCTGGTGATTTCACGAAATTATCCATGAACTGGGCGCCATTTCTTACACCCCAGGGAACGGTGATTGTTCTGTTGGGTAGATCAACAACAGTGGATGTATTTTTACCTTTTACAGATTGTGCATCCAGCACATAGTTCCCGTGATTTCCGATAGTCCAGAACTCTTTTTTCTGGCCAATATTCCAGTCATTTTCAGGCATACGAAGTGGTAACCATTCCGAGTCGGTAATATCCACTCCGGCAACACGAAGCCAGGAATCAATGGCATCCCCGGTCCCTTCTGTCACAGTGTATTTCCTGACCAGGATACGGTCCCTGGTTGCTGCGGTGACACCGGCGGCATCAGAAGGTTCAGTGGATTTGTACGGACTTGAGGTAGCATTGAAGTTGGCGTTGTAAACATCGACAACCGCAGAATCCCTTTCTGTGGGAGTTTCTTTGAAAAAATGCCGGAGATAAAATGCACTTCTGCCATACCAGTTGTCCAAAGCGTTGGGTCCATTTACAGAGATACTGTCATAGTCCGGCCAGGTTCCCCATTCTCCGGTAGCCCAGTGCAGTTCAAGATCAGCCATTGATCTCAGTTCAGGCGTGCAGGTCCTTGAAGGCAGATATCTTTCAGGATCAAACGGCCATATTCTCAGCGGGACATCATCTACAGAAATGATCACAAATGATTTCCCCGGAGCCAGATTTTTGTTCGGGAGACGAAGCCTCCTGTCGGCTGATGGCGTAAAGGGACTTGTCCATGGGTCATTGCTTCCGAATTCAAATTCAGCAAGATTTACCGTTTTGGTCCCCATATTGGTCAACTCCACATAATTAAAACGTGGATCATTAGCCCTCACTTCGGAAAAGATCAGGTTCCGGTAGGGTTCCTGGGCATATAAAACCCCTGACAGAAAACATAGAAAAAGTAGAAGTTTCAATCTCATAATTTAAAATTTTAGTGGTTATAAAAAAAATAAATCCCTCAACAATAAACCGGCTTCCGAATAAGCTGAATAATAAATACAAATTAATCAGCACAGTAGGAAACCAATTACACAGCTTTAGTTCTGTTTCATACAGTCAAATATACAATTATCTTAATAAAAAAAGAAAAATAGTCTGAAATACTTTTTATTTGAAAAACGTGGCTATATTTGCGACAAACAGGAAAGATGAAAGCATTTGCTAATAACAACTATTTCTTTTGGTTTTATTATTACGGTTTTCGATCCGGAACCGGGAAATAGCATGTTGCAGATGGTCAAATGATATTAACTGAGAGGTTCCGGGTTTCCGGGACCTTTTTTTTATCCCCGGCCTGAAGGCTGGGGTTAGCTGAACATATTAGTACCAACCCCGGCCTGAAGGCTGGAGATAAAAGACAAGTGTATGAAGATTACAATCATAGGACTCGGACTTATCGGCGGCTCAATGGCAAAGGATTTACGGCGCAACGGTTTTGCTTCGGAGATCACCGGGGTGGACAGTAATCCAGGTCATGCCACTGAAGCAGTCCAACTGGGCATTGTGGACAGTGTGGACTCTTTGGAAAATGCCATCAGGGAAACTGACCTGGTATTGATTACCGTACCTGTGGATGCCCTGCTTACTTTATTACCTGAAATCCTGGACAAGATTGGCAGCCACACCACCGTTACCGATATGGGCTCAACCAAGCGCCGGCTGACTGAGGCTGTTCAAAACC
>DAIDJX010000422.1 GCA_027451165.1 Prolixibacteraceae bacterium
GTTTGGTCGTTCCTTTCAGGTGAAATTGCAGCCAACCGCTTAAACAGTGTAAGATTGTCTTTTATCAGCGCTTTGTTTCCCGCTGTTCATCATACCGGGAAAATGCGGGGAGGATTATTGGGGGTTTGGAAGGAAGATTTACTGGCAGTAAATGGCTGGAATGAGGAGTTCACCGGCTGGGGAATGGAAGATTCCGAGTTGGTCAGTCGTTTGTATTTTTCCGGAGTGACCATCCGGAAACTGAAGTTTGCCGGGATAACTTATCATTTGTGGCATCCGGTTGCTGACCGGAAATTCCTGGATAAGAACAGGGAAATTCTGGATCAAACGCTGAGAAACCAGGAATCATGGTGTAAGAATGGCTTGTTTACAGGTGAAAATTCCGTAGGTCATCAGGGGAGTGCCAAAGAAAAAGGCAATAAAAGAAGGTAAAGAAAGAAAGTCCCATATGGGTTTCGAGGTTGGCATCGGCCAGGTTCACGATTCCGATGAGCAGCAGGAAAAGCCAAAAAAAGAGATTTTTGCGGTGCTGCTCCCTGTAGACCGGTACAAGCAGGGCCACCAGGATGTAAACAAATCCGATGAAGCCGAATTTGACCAGGTAGTTGAGGTATTGGTTGTGGGAAGGTCCCTGGTTTTCGGGCAATAATTTCGAGTTCATTTTCCGGTAGGTCTCTGCATATTTACTTTTCCAGTTCTCGGTACCAATTCCCGTAAGGGGATGCTCTTTGATCAACCGAAGGGAGGCTTTCACAAATTCCAGCCTTTGGGATACCGATTGAAAATTGGGATCTCCCAACCTGAAATAGACATCAAGTTCCCAGATGGTCTGGTATATGCGGGGATAGATGGAAAAGTTGTTATCCACAAAAATGTGGTTGGACAACCCGTTTTCGATGGCATGGATATCTTTGTGTGTCAAATGACTGATGCCAGCGCTGTCTTTCCGCAAGCCTTTACTGGTGAGGTAACGGATTAAGGTTGCATTATAGGGAAAACCGTTCCGGTCAAGGGAATCGTATTTACAGGTACTGATTTTATTCCATTCCTTCCTCAATTCCTCCTCGCAGATATAAGCCCTGACCCAATGCCCGTTTTCCCTTTCTCTTGACTGAAAATCAAAGGAATAAGATCTCCCGGAGGCGGTGCTGCGATCAACCTTTTCAGGGTTCAGTGTTTCAGAATGGTAGAAATTATACCACACATGGCTGATGTACAGGATGGGTGTCAGCACAGCAATAAGAAATGCCAGCAGGAAAAGTACCCGCCATCTGGTTCTTTGGATGTGTATGATCAGGTAAAAGATAAACACCAGCAGAATTCCAATGAAGGCAGCAATGCCGGTGATGGATTTCAGCATGAGCAGAAACCAGATAAACCATAGTAAAAGAGTAATAAACCAGACCGGGTGAATTCCGGAGGTGGTAATTTTTATTTTGGCCAACAGGAACCAGGTCAGGATGATGATGGCCAGCACCAGTTGAAAGGAGAAACGGATATGGGAGATCAGGATGATTTTCCTGAAATCGGCAATGTGGAATTGTTCACTGAAAGCCAGCCGGAACAAGCCAAAGAGGGAAGCTGCCAATACGGAGAGGCAAAAAAGCGCCAGTAAAAGGATGAATTTTCCACGGGGGAGTTTAGGTGAGAGGAAAAAAGCAGGGGGTATGATGATCCAGAAGATTACTTTCCGCCATTCGTAGAGGGCAAAATGAAGATCTTCAGTCAGGACAGTCCAGATCAGGTACAGAAAAAATATGGAAGAGATGAGCAGGAGGCTGTTCAGCCGGTCGGTGGT
>DAIDJX010000423.1 GCA_027451165.1 Prolixibacteraceae bacterium
ATGCCGTCCAGTTGGCAGAGAAACTGGGCATCCGTTATGACCTTATCCCGATTGCCGGATCGGTCGATGCCGTGAATGAAGCGCTTTCTCCCTTGTTCCAGGATCTTCCTTTTGATGTGACGGAGGAAAATATTCAGGCCCGGATCCGCGGGGTTATGGTCATGGCGCTGTCCAATAAATTCAATCACCTGGTGCTGAACACCTCCAACAAAAGCGAATGTGCTGTCGGCTACGGAACCCTTTACGGCGATATGAACGGAGGCATTTCCGTGCTGGGTGATGTATATAAAACCGACGTCTACCGCCTCGCTGCGCTGATCAATTCAGGGGAAGAAATCATCCCCCGGAACACCATCACCAAAGCACCATCTGCAGAGCTCAGGCCCGGGCAGAAGGATTCCGATACCCTCCCGGAATACCCTGTGCTGGACAAAATTCTTTTCCATTACCTCGAATTGAACCAGTCACCGGAAGAGATCATCAGCCTTGGACTTGAGCCTGCCCTCGTGGCAAAAGTGATCAGAATGGTCAACCTGAACGAATATAAACGTTTTCAGGCCCCCCCTATCCTACGGATAAGTTCCAAGTCGTTCGGTTTTGGCAGAAAAATGCCTTTGGTGGCAAAATTTTAGAAAAAAGAATAAAAATATTACCTTTGGATGCTTTTAAGCATGTTTTACTGAGGCTATTATGTGGCATTTTGATCAGGGAATAAAAGAAATACTGGAAAATTCGAAATCTCTTTTCTATATTCTTTCACCCGAAGATAAGGAAGAGCTGCAAAATCAGATTTCTTTAACCAGTTACCGCAGGAATGAGTATGTCTTTAAGGAAGGGGACAAGCCTACCGGATTTCTGATTCTGGTTTCCGGGAAGGTGAAAATTTTCAAGGAAGGCGTTGGCGGCAGGGAACAAATCATCCGGATGTCAAAACCATTGGGTGTCATTGGTTACCGGGCTCTTTTTGCAGAAGAAAACCATATCGCCTCAGCGGTAACGCTCGAAGATTCCGTGATCGCCACTGTACCGCTTGATTTTATTCTGAACAGAGCGCTGAAAAACAGTGAGTTTTCCATTAAACTGGTCAGAAGTCTGGCCATTGAACTTGGATTTTCCAATTGCAGAACGGTTACCCTCACCCAAAAGCACATCCGTGGGAGACTGGCGGAATCCCTGATCCTTCTTGCTGAAAAATACGGATTTGAACCTGATGGGACCACCCTGAAAGTGTATATTTCACGCGAGGATATTGCCAATCTCTCCAACATGACCACCTCGAATGCCATCCGCACCCTCTCTACCTTTGCCAACGAGAATCTCATCACGATTGACGGGCGAAAAATCAAAATTCTTGACTTGTACCGACTCGACCGGATCAGCAAATTAGGATAGCCTGGGGCGTCATTCGCTGCGCTGTCATTGGCCCTGCGGGCGTCATTCGCTGCGCTGTCATTGGCCTTCGGCGTCATTGGCCATTGAAAGGATTAAGATGGTTTATTTTCCCAATGGAATTGATGTATTTATTTAATTTCAGTCCAATGACATCGATTGATTGCACGAAATATTCCTTCTCTTCCGGAGAAATTAGATTTCGGTTGTAAGCTTTTATTACCCAGGTTTTGGTTTCATAAAGGGATCCCCGGGAATAGTATCCAAAATTTATTGATTCTTTGAAGTGGTACCTCCCAAAGCCTTCAGAAAGATTCGCAGCAATAGAATCTGCAGCTCTGATTAATTGTTTGCCAACAGTATCTTTAGCCAGGAAATC
>DAIDJX010000424.1 GCA_027451165.1 Prolixibacteraceae bacterium
GCAATCCGTACAATATCGGCGCCGGGGTCGGCCACACCGGGGCAGCCGGCTTCCGAAAGCAATCCCATAGGCTCTCCGCGCTTCAGGGGATCCAGAAATCCTGCTTTTTGTTCGTCCGTGGTGAATTTGTTCAGTTCATAGAAGTGGAGTGCATCAATGTCGGTTTCCGGATTGATTTTTTTCAGAAATCGCCGGGCATTGCGGATGTCTTCAGCGATGAAGTACCGGATTCCCGACATAATTTCCGGTAAATCGGCCGTCAGTACCCGGTACCAGGGAGTGTCGCCCAGCAGATTGGGAATCAGGTATAGCGCTGCCATGAACAATTTTCCGGTAAAGGTAGCATTTTCCGATGATTTTGTAATTTTGCGGGATGCAAAGCGACAGCACAAATCCGCAGACCCTGAAACTCACATTTCTTGGCACCGGGACATCACAGGGAGTTCCGCTGATCGGTTGTCATTGCCGGGTTTGTTCCTCCGACGATCCCCGCGATAAGCGGTTGCGAAGTGCTGCATTGCTCACCAGCGGGCAGGAACACATCGTCATTGATGCCGGACCCGACTTTCGTCAACAGATGCTGGCCAACCGCGTGGACACCCTGCGGGCGATTCTGCTTACCCATGAACATGCCGATCATATTTTCGGATTAGATGACATTCGTTCCTACAACTGGATTCAGAAGCGGCCTACCGATATTTATGCGGAACCACGTGTGCATGAGGCCATTAAAAGAATATATCACTATGTTTTCCTGCGCTGGAAATATCCTGGGATTCCGCAGATGGAACTGCATGAGCTTTCAAACCAACCTTTCAGGATCGACGGGCTGGAGTTTATACCCATCCGGTGTTATCATCACAAATTGCCGGTGCTGGGTTTCCGGACTGGGCAGCTTACCTACCTGACCGATGCCAATGCCATTCCGGAGGAGGAACTGGAAAAAATCAAAGGGACAGGGGTACTGGTGATCAATGCCCTGCGCCGCGAAAAGCACATTTCTCATTTTAGTCTGGGTGAAGCGCTCGACATAATCAGGATCATCCAACCTGCGAAAGCCTACCTTACGCACATCAGTCACGCCATGGGGCTTTACCATGAACTGGAAAGGGAACTTCCGGAAAATGTTTTTTTAGCGTATGACGGATTACAGGTGGAAATTGGTTTATAACCTGTTCAAAAGTACAGATTTCCAGAAACCGCTTACATTTTTCAGAAAAATCTGATTAAATTGTATCATTTTGGTATAAAAATCTATATTTGTGCACAAATATTTCATAATTTAAGTATGCAACTTTACATTCCGAATAATTACCGTTCGGTTCTGGACGTGAACCAGACCGAGCAGGCCATCAAGCTGGTCAAAGATTTTTTTCAGTTGAACCTGTCATCCGACCTGCGGTTGAGGAGGGTGACGGCGCCCCTGTTTGTAAAGAAGGGGACCGGGATCAACGATGACCTGAATGGCGTTGAGAGGCCGGTGGCTTTTCCTATGAAGGAAATGAACGACACCCAGGCAGAGATCGTGCAGTCGCTGGCCAAGTGGAAGCGGATGGCGCTTGCGGATATGCAGATTCCTTCAGGATACGGGATATATACCGATATGAATGCGATTCGGCCGGACGAAGAGCTCACCAACATCCATTCCCTCTATGTGGATCAGTGGGACTGGGAGCGGGTGATCACGGAGGAAGAGCGGAATCTGGAATTTCTGAAGAAAACTGTTAGAAAAATATACTCAGCGGTAGTGCGGACAGAGAACC
>DAIDJX010000425.1 GCA_027451165.1 Prolixibacteraceae bacterium
GGCAATTGCCCCGGTCAGAATCAGCATGTTTCCGCTTTCTTCAACCGGCATGTCGCCACCATAAGTCTGTCCGTTGGGATCTCTTTCTGGGCAATGAACCCGTGAAATGGAGCCGCATTGCGGATACCCAGAAATGCCTTCGGGTTTCCGGAAAACACAACGACCTGGAAGAGGTCGGACTGGATACCTATCACCATACTATGTTTGAAATGCTGGGAAACTGGTCGTTTGGCGATTACTTCAAGCGTGAAGCGATCGACTGGGCCTGGGAATTGCTGGTGAAAAGGCTGAATATTCCAGCTGACCGGTTGTATGCCACCGTTTTTGAGGGGGACAAGTCTGAGAACCTGAGCCGGGACGATGAAGCCGCCGGATTATGGGCACAGTACCTGCCTGCTGAAAGGATCCTGAACGGGAATAAGAAGGACAATTTCTGGGAAATGGGCGATAGCGGTCCATGCGGCCCCTGCTCCGAAATTCATGTCGACATCAGGGATGAGGAAGAACGGAGCAGTATCCCCGGTAGCGCCCTGGTGAACCATGATCACCCTCAGGTCATCGAAATCTGGAACCTCGTTTTCATTCAGTTTAACCGGAAAGCCAACGGTCAGCTGGAAGAACTGCCGGCCAAACATGTGGATACCGGGATGGGCTTTGAAAGGCTTTGCATGGTCATCCAGGGAAAGAAATCAAACTACGATACCGATGTCTTTCAGCACATCATTGGTGAAATCGGGAATTTGTGCGGAATAAACTATGGCGCAGGCGAGAAAAGCAACATCGCCATGCGGGTGATCGCCGACCACCTCAGGGCTGTCTCCTTTGCCATTGCCGACGGTCAGCTTCCCTCCAACAACAAAGCCGGTTATGTGATCCGGCGAATCCTCCGCAGGGCGGTGCGCTATGGCTATACTTTCCTGAATGTCAGGGAACCTTTCCTGTGCAGGCTGGTGGAATCCCTGAAACAGACCATGGGAGCCGCTTTCCCTGAACTGGCTGCCCAGCAGACACTGATTGAAAAGGTAATCATGGAGGAGTAAGAGTCTTTCCTCCGCACCCTGGAAACCGGAATCCGCCTCCTGGAACAGATTAACGGGCGGCTGAAAACTTCCGGACAAACGGTCATCTCCGGGAAAGATGCCTTCCTGCTGTACGATACCTACGGCTTTCCGCTGGATCTCACCCAACTGATTGCCAGAGAGAATGACCTGACTGTCGATACTGCGGAATTCGACCAGCAGATGCAGGTGCAAAAGGAACGGTCAAGACAGGCGGCAGCCCAGGAAACCGACGACTGGATCGAAGTGTACCGGGTCGATCAGGTGGAATTCGTAGGTTATCACCACCTGGAATGCAATACGAGAATCGCCAGATACCGTAAAGTAGCCCAGAAAAATAAAAGTTTTTATCAGGTTGTGTTGGAAAAGACTCCGTTTTACGCCGAGTCGGGCGGACAGGTTGGAGATACCGGATACCTCGAATTTAACGGGAAAAAAGTTTCAGTTAACGACACCCAAAAAGAAAACAACCTGATCATTCATATTCTTCCACAACTTCCGGAGGATCAGACCGCTGTCTTTAAGGCGGTGGTGAATAAAAGCCAGCGCCGGGATACGGCCAACAACCATACGGCCACCCATCTGCTCGATCATGCCCTCCGCGAGGTACTGGGCAAGCATGTGGAACAGAAAGGATCGCTGGTCAATGCCGATTACCTGCGGTTTGACTTTTCTCAT
>DAIDJX010000426.1 GCA_027451165.1 Prolixibacteraceae bacterium
ATTTATAACCCTTCCATTTATCGGGAATACATTCACACCGGGAAAATGGACTTTCTGTACGACAAGGTTGATTTGTATGATACCTTGAAAAGCATCATCAAAGGGAAAGGTTCCACTGACCACCTGCCAGCTGTTCTGGCCAGATATGCCGATGTCGGAAATCACATGCTCCATTTCCTGGAAAACCACGATGAACAGCGGATTGCCAGTCCGGAATTTGCAGGAAATGCCCTGGCCGGCTTACCCGCCATGGTCCTTTCGGCAACAGTAAGCACTTCTCCTGTTATGATTTATTTTGGGCAGGAAGTGGGCGAACCGGGAGCAGAAAAAGGAGGATTCGGCAGCCCGTCAAGAACTTCCATTTTTGATTATGTGGGAGTGCCCCATCACCAACGCTGGATGAACAACGGGCAATTCGACGGCGGTCAGCTTACCACGGAGGAAAAAGAACTCCGTGATTTTTACAGCCGCCTGCTCAATTTTACCACCCATTCAGCAGCCCTTGAAGGTGAATACAGGGAAATCCACAGCTTCAACCGGGAAAATACACAAGGATATACCGATAAGCTTTACAGCTTCGTCCGGTGGAATGAATCCGAAAAACTGCTTGTGATCTGTAACTTTGATGCACAACATTCCAGCGAGGTTAATCTTTCCATTCCGGAAGACCTTCTGCAACGCTGGAACCTCAGCGGCACCAAAGTTCCCCTGACCGACCAGCTGTACCAGGGAAAATACCAGATGGTTATTTCTTCCGGAAGCGGGAAAATCAAAGTCACCCTGAAACCTCTGGAATCACTGATTCTGAAAGCAGACTCCTGATCTTGTTTATGCTTGCCGTCAGCTTCAGCTGACGGATAAAGGTCATCCGGTCAAACAAGGCTTTAGCCCCTGAAGCAAAGGGCTAAAGCCCAGAGATTATTTGCTTTCTTCTATCCGTCGGCTGAAGCCGACGGCAAACGAGTGATCATCAAAATGATCTGATTTTTTTATATTTAAATCCTAAATACTATGTTTGCAGATCAAATTCAAAAGTTGATAAAATGAAAAGAATAATCTTTTTTGCAGCCATGGCAGGAGTCATTTTCTCCTGCTCGCAAAAAACAAAAACAACTGTCTCAATGAACCCTTTCCTTTCTGCCTACAACACCCCCTTTGATGTTCCTCCCTTCGATAAGATCCGGAATGCCCACTACCTGCCGGCATTTAAAGAAGGGATGAAGCAACATGACCAGGAAATTCAGGGCATTACCTCGAATCCCGAGGCAGCTACTTTTGCCAACACTATTGAGGCCCTCGACCGGAGCGGCGACCTCCTGACCAGGGTCCGGCTCACCTTCTTCAATGTAAAAGAAGCCAATACCAATGACTCCATGGATGTGATTGCCGCTGAGGTCGCTCCGCTGCTGTCTCAACATCAGGATGCCATCCTCATGAATGATGCCCTTTTCGCCAGGGTGAAAGCCGTGTACGACAAACTGGAAACGCTTGGACTTAACCCGGAACAAAACCGGTTGGTCAGTGAACTGTACAAGCAATTTGTCAGGGGAGGCGCCAATCTTCCGGCCGAGAAAAAGGAAGAACTGAAAAAAGTAAACGAAGAGCTGGCCGTGCTCGAACTGAAATTTGATAAAAACCTGCTCGCCGAAACCAACGGTTTCAAACTGGTTATTG
>DAIDJX010000427.1 GCA_027451165.1 Prolixibacteraceae bacterium
AATCAGTAGGATGAAGAAGGTATTTCACCGAACGGGAAACGGTATTTTTATATTTTTCCAGGGCTGACATTGCTTTCCATTCCGGATGGTTGCGGAAGGCATCCCAGTGTTCATCGTGTGCCTTCATGTCTGCAAAAGTGGTCATATACATCAGGTTGGGCATGGTACTCCCGGCAATGACTTCAGCATAGAAAACAGCATTGAATCCAAGTTTGTCGAACAGCTTGATTTCTCCGCCTGCATTGAACATGTCCATTTTCCGTCCGAACATTTTTTCGGTCGGACCCTCGTAACTTCTCAATTCGTAAATACGGCCGGAAGGAGGAGTGGTATGGGTGGGTATACCGAATTTAGGCATGTCCGGAAATGCTTTCAGCAGGATGGTTTCAATACGGGCATAAGGAGCATTCCTGTTGTCAGCCTCCAGGTAATCGGCTCCGTCACTTTTGTACCGGGCATCTTTTTCGAGCAATCCGGGCAAATCAGCATATTGCTGAAGCGACTTCAGCGGGATCCATACAAATACCGTCAAACCGGCAACCGTGTCGCCTTCAATGGGTTTAAACACACCCACCTTACTGATTCCGATCCGATGCATGGCAGGGATATAGGCTTCTTTAAGAAATTTCTCCACCCTCTCCACCTGTTCCTGGTTTTTGAAGCGGTATATTTTTATGGCGTAATATTCCTGAGCAGCCCTGGCATATCCGCTGAAAGAAACGAGCATAAAAAGGGTAAACGCTAATACCGTGAACTGTTTTACGGTTGAAAAAGGTGCTTTCATATCGGTCTTTTTAAATTGAAGGTTGCAAGATATAAAAAAAGTGACAGCTAAAATTATGGAATTAATTTCGATTCATCACCGTTATCCCCATCAATCCGACGACCACTTCCTGCGACAGGGTTTCCAGGGTAACACTCTTCAGTTCGACTCCCCTGCGCATTTTCAGGTTTAACAACATCGCCCGGCAGTTATCTCCAAGCTGAACGGTTTCCGGGAGTTTCGACGGCAGGCAGAACCGGTCGGTCTCTGCCGTATAGTCGTTCCGACTGCCCTGACCAGGTGCCGTGGCATGGGAATCGATGGTGCTGAGGTTCCAGTAGTTGACCGGCGGGATCAGCTCCAGGGAGTCCGTTTTCCCATCGGCATAGTTTAACCGTATCACTGCATTCGCAATCTGACATTGCATCACATTAGTCGAACCTGAAATCAGGAACCAGATGGCATCCCCTTGCCTGTTGACCGGAAATTCAATCTTTGACGGAAAATTATCCCACAGGGAAGTGAACGCAATGTTTTTATCTCCGGAATTCCAGGCAAACGGCACACCCTGCGGGGCAATCAACCGATTTGTTCCATCAAGCATACCCTTCACCCCGTTGGTTTTGATTTCAGGGGGTAAACTTTTCCAGTGCCAGAAAGTCCAGGGAGAATAGCCATCGGTACCCAGCCTGACGGAAACCGTATTGGGACGTGGCGACAGGTATTTTTGTTTATAAATGGTGGTTACATCCCCATTCAGCTGACTGTTGATGTGCACAGGTTCAAATGTGGCGTCAGCAGTTATTGTACTTACATAACGCGATGCCTCTTTTTTATCGCCTGCAGGATCATCTATCCGTATCCGGAAGATCCTTAGCTGAGGTGCCTTTCCGGTCATTAT
>DAIDJX010000428.1 GCA_027451165.1 Prolixibacteraceae bacterium
CATGGGTTCTATGTCGGAAGCATGGAAAAAGAGTTCAGTGTCAAAAAGGGCATCCTCATCGGAATGGAGCGTGCTCCAGTATTCCATTGCTTTTCCCCATTCCTCCCCTTTGGGAGCATATTCCCGTCCCCGGATGTAATCAAAGGTAGTCTGGTCAGGAGCAATCATCCCTCCCCTGGCACCCGACTCTATGCTCATGTTGCAAAGGGTCATACGGCCTTCCATACTCAGGGCCCGGATGGCTGAACCAGCATATTCAATAAAATGACCGGTACCCCCACTGGTGGAGATTTTCGATATGATATAAAGAGCAACATCCTTGGCCGTTACGCCATTCCCCAATTCTCCGTCTACCGTTATGCGCATTCTTTTGGGCTTAGGTTGCAAAATACACTGACTGCCCAGCACCATTTCCACCTCGGAAGTTCCAATGCCAAAGGCTACAGCTCCGAAGGCGCCGTGGGTACTGGTGTGGCTGTCACCACAGACAATCGTCATTCCAGGTTGCGTGATCCCCAGTTCCGGTCCGATCACATGCACGATACCATGCCAGGGATGATTCAACCCACACAACTGAATGCCGTGTTTCTCGCAGTTCCGGGTCAGCGTTTCCACCTGGTTGCGGGAAAGTTCATCCCGGATGGTCAGGTGCTGTTCTGCTGTCGGAACGTTGTGGTCAGGGGTAGCTATTGTTTTTTCCGGCCGGAATACCTTCAGTCCTCTGCTTTCCAGCCCCAGGAAAGCCACCGGACATGTTACCTCGTGAATCAGGTGCCGGTCGATGTACAGCACATCAGGACCGTTTTCCACATGGCGAACCACATGGCTGTCCCAAATCTTATCAAACAGTGTTAAACCCATTTTAATTTCTTAATCCTGATTTTTAAATTGGTCAATGTATAATTTCGAATTTCGGATTTATGATTTCGGATTTATGATTTCGGATTTATAAGCGATTACCGATTACCGATTACCGGATACCTATCTTTAAATCAGAAACAGATTTTATTTCAGCGGCAGTTTATTGAGCGCATCCAGAAAGGCTTCCACAGAAGCGGTAATAATGTCGGTATGAGCGCCAAAGCCGTGGAAAATGTTCTTTTCATACTCCACCTGCATGTGGACCTTACCCACATCATCGCTTCCACGGGTTATGGCCTGGATCAGAAATTCATCCAGCACAACCTGCCGGTGGATGATTTGTTTCACCGCATTGAAAGCCGCATCCACAGGACCGTTCCCCGATGCGGTGGAATTGAATTTCTCGCCGGCGATATCCAGCCGCAAGGTAGCCGTTGGCACCAGGGTCTTGCCAGTGATCACCTGGAGGAAATCCAGTTTTATCCGTTTTTCCTGACGGGTGGCATCCCCAACCAGCAACGCAATATCATCATCCCTGATCTCCTTCTTGCGGTCGGCCAGTTTCAGGCCTTTGCCATGTCCTTTATGAAAGGCGATACCTCTGCCTGTGTTCCTGAAGAAAGATAGGCTTCCCTCACCTTCTCGACTTCGGCTTCCCCCGTCTGGTGAAAGACGATGGGCTTGTCGATCATCATGGCCACGGCTGCCGGAATCGTTTCATTGAGCGCCTTCGCT
>DAIDJX010000429.1 GCA_027451165.1 Prolixibacteraceae bacterium
ATTAATT
This sequence comes from Prolixibacteraceae bacterium, assembly GCA_027451165.1. Lineage (GTDB taxonomy): Bacteria > Bacteroidota > Bacteroidia > Bacteroidales > Prolixibacteraceae > UBA1413. The sequence goes on from DAIDJX010000429.1 coordinate 8, forward strand.
CCGGATTTCGACCGCCTGAACGACTAAAGGCATGTATTTACCAATGACTTTGGTTTCGTTCAGTCAGGCGGGGATTTTCGATTTCGGAATTCCGGTCGTGTATGATTGGGTTAATCCCTGCGTAGCCTGGTACCTCTTCCCCGGAAGAAATTGTCGGGATTGGTGATCAGCACTTCGCTGACGCCATTCTGCATGGCATCAAAACCGTTGGTGAGCTTGGGGATCATTCCGCTGCTGATTATTCCGGAATTCTTGAGCTGCGCAAATTCTGATTTACTAAGTTCGCTTAAGACACTGCTTTCATCTTCAGGATTGGCAAGAACCCCCCTCTTTTCAAAACAATAAAAGAGCAATACCTTGAAATAATGCGACAATTCGATCCCAAGCCGGGATGCAATCGTATCGGCATTGGTATTGAGCAGCAAACCCTGTCCGTCGTGGGTCAGGGGAGCGACCACAGGGATAACATTTTCTCCGAGCAGCAGGCGGAGTTCCCGGGTGTTCACATCCTCCACATCGCCCACAAATCCATAATCGATGTCAACAACCGGCCTTTTTCTGGCCCTGATCAGGTCAAGATCGGCGCCGGTCAATCCCAGGGCATTGGTGTTCCTGGCCTGCAATCCGGCTACAATCCTTTTATTGACCAATCCGGCATACACCATGGTGGCTATTTCGAGGGTTTCCTCGTCGGTGATCCTGCGCCCTTCCACCATGCGGGTTTCAACGCCCAATCTATCGGCCAGTTGGGTGGCCAGTGGACCGCCCCCGTGCACCAGGATCTTGTAGCCGGTAATGGAAGTAAAATGGTCGAGCAGGGTATTTAACAGCTGTGGATCCTCCACCACTTTACCGCCTACTTTTACAATGGTTAGTCTGTCCATTCGTTCAGGGTTTACAGTTGAAGAAAGTTTTTCAGTATTTCAGCGCCCACTGTTCCGCTCTTTTCCGGATGGAACTGCGTGGCAAAAAAGTTGTCCTTGTTCAGTGCTGCACTGAACGGGACTATATAACGGCATTCCGCGGCAGTGTGGATGCCTGATTCAGCGTAATAGGAATGCACAAAATATACAAATTGATTGTCAAGGGCCGGGGGGAAAAGCGCTGTTTTCAGGTGACTGATGGAATTCCATCCCATGTGGGGCACTTTGTCGGTGGTTTCCCGCCCTGGTTCGGGGGTGAACCGCTTGACCGTTTCATCGAAAATCCCCAGACATTGGGTTTGCCCTTCTTCCGACCAGGAACACATCAGTTGTAACCCGAGGCAAATGCCCAGTACCGGCTGTTTCAGGGAAAGTATGGTCTCATCAAGACCGTGGTTTTTCAAATGGGCCATGGTGGTGGAGGCTTCCCCGACACCGGGAAAAATCACCTTGTCAGCCGACCGGATTTTCTGCCTGTCGGCCGTAATTTCGGCCGTAACACCCAGCCTCAGCAGCGCATTGCTCACCGATTCGATGTTCCCGGCGTTGTATTTTATGATGACGACGTTCATTCTTTTGGTATCAGGACTAAAAGTATCAGGTATCAGGACTAAAAGACACAAGACTAAAAGATTTTAGACTAA
>DAIDJX010000430.1 GCA_027451165.1 Prolixibacteraceae bacterium
GTTTTTCATGATCTGGGTTGCCGACTTATCTTCCACATCCCACAACGACATCAGTACCGAAGGACAACCGGCATAAAAAAAGCCACGTGCCAGGCTGATGATCCCCTCTCCTGATTTCAGGTTACCACCACCACTTCTACAAGCGCTTAGTACCACCATTTTCGCTCTGAGATGGAGGTAATAAATGTCTGCAGTGGTCAACCAGCCATCGTTGTTGATGGAATCACGGTTTTCCTGAAAAAAGGCGAGCCTTGAAAGCATTGGTAACGAATCGTTGATCAGCGTGTGCATGGCGAGATGCAGGATATCATAATTCCCGCATTGCTCCCTGAAATTTTTTTCAGTAGCTTCTTCCCCTGAAAAAACCTGGGATTTCAACCTCCGGTCAAGAAATTTCACCTCATCGTAAATACCAGGGATGGCTGGAAGGTACAATGAGTCGCCGTTGATCCGGTACCAGGCCGGGTATGCCGGGGAAAATGCCAGTGTTTTAGCGTTAAAAGGGGGATATTTTGATGCTTTCTGGTATAGCAACCTGGAAGAATAGGAATAAGTTACGGGATATTTCAGTACAAGGTAGGGCAGATCATAATAATGAATGGATGCGGTGTCAGGCATTTGTGTCAGCAAGGCTTCAAACGGAAGATAGCTAAGCATCCCATCGGGAATGATGGTCAATCGCTTTTCTGTCAGCATGTCCTGTAAGGGCATGACCATCAGCTTATACAGGCGCCGGGCAGAGGAGCAGAATGAAGTAAACTCACGGATACCCGAGTTGAGAAACTGGTTGGACGATAAGACCGAATAAACTGTGCGAATATCATTAATGGTTTGTTCTGTTACGGGTTGTTTCAGGAATCGCCGGTCCTTTTTGGAAAGCGCAAAAATGTAGAGATTCCCTTCGTTCAGGGTGTCGGGTATGTTCATGGAGTAGGAAATGACCACCTCCCCCGGTTGGATTTTTCTGCGGATTTGGTCAAAAGTAATCGGTTTTTGGGCATATTTGGTCTGAAAGTAGTCCTGGAAGTTATTTTCAAGATAATCCCTGAGTTTATTTAGTTCCTGCTCTGTTTCGAAGATCCGGGCTTTAAACTCAAATATGCGGGCTGTATCTGGCTCCCCGTCATTCATTTCACTGAAAAGCCGTTCCCTAAGATAGGTCATGGAAGTGCTCAGGCGGGTTTCTTTCTCAGTCAGACTATCGGGGATCAGGGAAGCTGAACGGGATTCCATTTCGGATAGCTGGTCAAAAAGGGAAGCTGCCTTTTTCTTCTCCATATTCTGAAATGCCTTCTCGGCCAGTTCTTCCTGACCGGTTAGCTGATAAAGTTCAAATGCGACCTGAACACCCAGTGTAAAGATATTTTCCTGAATTTCAGTAAATTGAATTTTACTGCTCTCACTGATGAAGGTAGTCCGCAGGTATTCCGCAAAGTCACTGCCCATCCCCGCGTAAAAAAGCGCTTCCTCAAGATACTCCACTCTTTTGGCGGACTCTCCCTGGAGGAGTACTGTCGACAATAGCTGGTAAGTTTGACTGATCTTTAGCATGATTTCCAGGTTGG
>DAIDJX010000431.1 GCA_027451165.1 Prolixibacteraceae bacterium
CATTGCTTCCATGGCCGACCTGCACGCCATGTTCCAGATCAGGTTCCTGAATATGTTCCTGTTTGTGGCGGTTGCCGTATTCGGATCCATGATCATTCATGTCGGGCTTTCAGCAATTTTTAAAGTGGATACCGATACCACGATTATCACCATAACAGGTCTCACATACTCCCCCCCATTTGTACCGGCAGTAGCTGCAGCTATCCGCAATAAGGAAGTCATCATTACCGGAATCGCCAATGGCATCATTGGCTATGCCATCGGCAATTACCTGGGGGTATTTCTGGCCTATCTCCTGAAAGGAATGTGACACGGACCGGGGTATTTACTGTTTCATTTTAATTGATTACGTTTCTCAAGACCACATTTTTCCGGTTGTAATTCTGACGGAAATTATGTATATTGGTTAAGATTTCATGATTTGGCCATTCCTTCGGAAACCAGGTCATAACTAAACCAATAACTGCCATGTATACTTTCCATCACAAAGTTTTCTTTGTTTTTTTGTTGACCCTTTTGTTGCCTTCACCTCCCGGTTTTTCCTCCCAAAAACAGCCAACCTCCGGACAAACAGAAGAATGGGTTGTCTATTCCACTGAAATCGGATGGCTGAGGGTTGGTACATGGACCGAATATAAGTCCATCTGGCTCAAAAAAGATGAAATCTGGGGCGGCAACTCCCAGGATACCCTGAAAAAAAGATTGCTTTTACATGGCTTTTCCTCCAGGGAAGAAGCCGTGGAAGAACTTTGCAGCAAACTCACGAAGGTTCAGCTCCGTATTGAACCTCCGCTCCGTGGCGCACCGGTAAGGTATATAAAAGCTGTTCTGGACACAGCAGCGTATTTCCTGCGTCTGTCCAAAGGGTTTAGTGCGGAAGAGGTGGAAATCATGTCAAAAGGAGGAAATTTCAGGGGATTGGAGTATGACTTTGAATCAGAATACAAGTTACTGGCAGATAACGGCATCACCCCCCGGTACATCTTCCCCGGAAAACAATGGCTGATCCATGCCACAGGCCGCGGGACCTATAATGGTCCGCAGCAACTCGATACCTGGATGTGCTTCACACGATCCCCTGACAAAAACGGGACTTTTACCATTCCGCTGGCTGATGGTACCACCCAGACTTACAGCAGCGACAGGCATGAAGGGCCTTTCATGGACAATTTCACCATGGCTGAGGTAATGAAGAGGTACGGGATTTTATCCGTTGACCTCTGGCCACCGGTTACCAGCTATTATGGGTTTGACGTTCAACCACGTGTGGAAGTGGCCAGGATACCGCAAAATCCAAAGGATTACGGGAAGGATGTCCTGCCTCAGCAACCCATACTCCCCGACTCGACCCTCCGGGACTGGGTAATTTATGAAGTGGAAGGCGGATGGCTGCACGTGGGTACCCGCCGGGAATTCAAATCCACTTTATTAAAACGGGAAGTCATTTGGGGTGGGACGGCGGAAGACCCTGTGAATAAAACCATCATTGATCCCCAGGGTGATGAGAAATATTTTTCCTTTGATGAGGCTGTTTCCACACTTTGTGCAAACCTGAGCGGGGT
>DAIDJX010000432.1 GCA_027451165.1 Prolixibacteraceae bacterium
AATCCCGGATTGATGAATACCTGGTATGAATCTGCCCCTTCTGTTACCGGAGCTGCACAGATCTCCATTTCTGCGGCCGGGACCAGGGCAGTACAGATTAAAATGGTTTCATCGGCTATCCTAACTGGTGATTGTAAGATCATGGGCATCGTAGTAAGGAAGACCGGAACTCCCGATCTTATAACCCAGGGTAAAGATCCGGTATCGACACCTGCTGCGGGAGTTGATCTGGTATTGAAACAAAATGGGGTGGTGGTGGCTAACACGATTACCGGAACCGACGGGAAATATTCTTTTACCGGACTTCCGGCCGGTGCTTTCGAAGTGGCTGTTGAGCTGGCAGGCTATACCCAGGATGCCGCAAGAATGGTGACAGTCAGCACCGCTGTGCCGGTCGCTGATAAGATCGACTTCACCATTTGGACCGGTGCAGGGTCAAATGTCATTACTAAAGTAACAGACATGGCTAATCCATTTGAAGCCACGCTTTATCCCAACCCGACATCGGGAAAAGTGAATGTGAAGATAAACTGGGGTACCCTGCGTATGGTGGATCTTAAAGTATATAACATTCTCGGGGTTGAGGTGTTTCATAAACAGTATTATAAGGATGAATTGGTGCAATTCGACCTTAGTGGTCATGTTTCCGGCATCTTCATGGTGAGAATCAACGGGGAAGGTAAAACCCTGGTGAGAAAACTAACACTTGACAAACGTTAGTCTATTTGAAACTTCCAATTTAGTAATCATTTAAATAGAGAGCCATTCCTTTCCCGGGTGGCTCTTTTTTTTGTTAGCAGAAAATAATGTAAGCGGAAATATTTTTTTGTTTCTTTGTTAAATATTTAAAACCCTTTTGTTATGCGATACAATTATTCCAGGCTGGCTGCAGTTTTATCAGCGCTTTTTCTTTTTATGGTTTTGCCCGGAATGCAGGCCTATTCCCAACTGCCAGTGGTTAAAGTCCGCTTTGCCAATCCTCAATATGAAGAAAAATCAGGGACCTACCGGCTGGATGTGGAATTTCAGTCCGATCAGCCCGGACTGGAGTTGTTCGGGGTGAATATCCGCTTTTTGTATGACAACGCATTACTGAAATTCCGGTCGTTCAGTGATTTTTCCGGAAATTACGGAAGCTTGGCCAAACCTCAGATCATTACAGGAGAAACATCCAGTGGTGCTGTTTTCGGGTTCAGGGGCGGGGCCGGAATGGTGAACGGAGCGGTTCAACTGAAAAAGCAAACCACTCCTGTCAGACTGAATTCCACGGATTGGACCCGGCTTTTCACTGCCACTTTCCAGGTGGACGACCCGGATAAATTCCTGACTGCCGATGACAAGCTCCCATTCCTGGTCTGGGATCTGAAGGGGCCGGAGGAAGGAGGATTTCTGAACGGAGACGACGGGGTGGTGATTACCGCCGTTGATCCATCACCTAAGATGGATTCTGCACCGGTGAAGGAAATCGTGGTTTCCAATTCCCTGGTTCCGGCATCTGTGGCTACCAGAATAAAGGAACTCACACAGGAGTTCAAACTGCGGGTAT
>DAIDJX010000433.1 GCA_027451165.1 Prolixibacteraceae bacterium
GTCAGTTTCAGGATCCAGCAAGGGCGGTCTCCCACCTTCCCGCTTCCGGTCATTTCGGCTGTATAATGGGTGGTGAGCTTGTTGTCTTCCATCAGATCTTCATATGAAAGGTCGGAGCCCATGACCGACTGGCGCAGCATGTGTCCGGCAATCTGGATGATCCGGTCGGAAGAGGGCGAGAAAATCCACAACTGATTGTCCAGTTTCAGCATCTTGGTACCCTGTTCCCTGGCCGGGAAAAGGTATTCGGTGAATGACTTTTTCTCTCCGGAAGTCCAGGTTTTAGACTGAACCGTCCGGGAAGTCCTCTTCCCGTGAATAATCATTTTGGAGGTGAATACCCGGTTGTCAGAAGACATGTTCTGGTCGATTTTCCGGAGTATTTCCTTTGCATCCGGAGTCTGGCCCATAACCAGCTGGGCAGCGGCCGAAAGCAGGATGATCAAATAATGCTTCATGTTTCCAATTCTTTAAATAACTGAGCAGTTTGTCTTTTATAAATTCCTACCCCTGAAAGCAGGGTTCCTACCAGGGTGGAGAGTACACCCGGGAAAAACCCGATATACCAGGTGGCAGGAATGATTCTTGCCTTGAATACATTTGGCATCATCATTTTTGCCTGTTGCATCATATCAAAACGGATGCCGTAATTCTGAAGGTACCAGGAAATTGCCATCCCGACAGCCACTCCGATTACTGAACCGATGAAACCGATGAGCAAAGATTCGAGGATCATGGTTTTGTATACGTGGTCCTTTTCCTCCCCGATGGCCAGCCGCATCCCGAATTCACTGTACCGGCGCAAACCGCCCAGCAAACCGGCGTTCCAGAGGACAATTGACATGGCGGTCATGAAAACGAGGATCAGGATGGCCATCAGTTTGTTTTCATATTCCACCAGCACCCGCATGTTGTTTTGCTCTTTCAGGGTCTTCATAACAGGGGTATAATCGTCATCGCCTCCGGAAAACCGGGAGGTAAACAAGGAGGCCATCTGTTCTGTTTCCTCCTCGTCATAATAGCCGCTGTTCAGGAAACCCAGGATTTCGCCGGTGGCATTTTCCATGTTCAGCGCTTCCCGGATGTCCTGGAGATCAATAATGACCGTTCCCCGGTCAAGGGCTGCAGATCCGAATTCCACGGTCCCGGCCAGGATGAAGTTAAAGACGGTCATCTCCCCGAACATGGTGGTGCTGATGAGGCTGACTTTGCCACCCGGGGAAAGTCCCAACTTTCTGGCAAATCCGTCGCTGAGGAGAATTTCCCCTTTCAGGGCTGGCAAGTGCCCGCTTTTCAGGGTCTCCGGAATGTTCATCCTGTTCAGTTCTTCCTTGTTTTGGGATAACATATTGATCCCGAAGCCAATAGCCGGGCCCTGAGCCCTGGTTTCGCCATTCTCATCGGGAACATCAATCAATCCGGCAAAATGAATCCGTTCCACCCAGGTAACATCCGGGAAAAGTGCTGTCAGACCGGTCAGCAGGGTATCGGTTTCCGTCAG
>DAIDJX010000434.1 GCA_027451165.1 Prolixibacteraceae bacterium
GAAGATATGAATACCATCTAATAATAGAAAAAAACGTTTTCCTGAACGATTATGCCATGCGAGCTTTTCATCCATTAGATTTTGAATCGATGAATCGTGCCGCCTCTACCCTACTTGATTTCACCGATTTTACCAGTTTCAGCAAGCTCCATACCGATGTAAAGACCAACAATTGCCGGATAAGCAAGGCTTTATGGGAGGATAAAGGAAACCAGCTGATTTTCACCATTACCGCTGACCGCTTTCTGCGAAATATGGTACGGTCTATTGTGGGCACTTTGCTGGAAGTGGGAAAGGGTCATCTCACCCCCGAAGGTTTTGAAGAGATCATTCTGAAAAAGGATCGCTGTGCTGCCGGAATGAGTGTGCCTGCTGAAGGTTTGTTCCTGACAGACATTATTTATGGTGAAAACCTTTACATTTAAGGGATAGGGGCGTTCTACCTTTTCCTTTTAGGATGGTTATCATAAAAAGGGAAAAATCTGTACAGTTTGTATTTCCGGTTAAAATTAACGCCCTTATTGCCAAAAAGGTCTGAAAAATCGGAATAGGAGGTAAGTGTAATCACTAAGCGGTTAACACCTGCATGATCTTTCAGATTGTTGAACCGGACATTATCCCTGCTGTCGGGAAGGGCATTTACGTAATTAACAGGCATTTTTGAATGCTCTCCAAAAAGGTTAAGGGAAAGCAATGGACTAATTTGCATGGTGACTCCGGCCCCATAAATAAAAAAAAGCTTATCAATATTAGCCAGATTTTCTTTGTTGTAGGTATTTCTGAATCCGGACAACTGATCTGCATCAGGACGATATTCGTTCAAACGGGTAGTAATTTTTGAGGTTCCTCCTTTTACGAACAAGTAAGGGTAAATAAAGTAATCCGGAAAAAGGTTATACTGTAAACTTAGGTTAGTATTAAGAAATCTGGTGAAAAAACTTTTTTCCGTTGCCGGGATACCTTCCTGAAGCGACAAAGTGCTTGTGTTCCCTTTCAGACTGATGTCCTGGATTTCGACTCCCAGTAAGATGTTGTTTCCCACTGGTTTGGAGATGGTGTAGATCAGGCCGGAACCTGAAATATCCTTAAAGTCACGGTAAAGTGTATTGTTAAAGCTCTTGTTTTGGTAAAAATTGAATGGAACAGCTACTCCAAATGAGGCATTCCACTTGAAGATAAAATCTCTGAAATAGTTTTTCTTCTGGCTCTTGGCAGTTGGTGCTGCAAGGAGCAGGATCATGGTTATAACGATGCAAATCCTTGATCTGAAAACGATTAAAGGCATACTCCGGAAAGAAATTAACCTTGTCAGTAATGAAAGAACTACATCCGCTCCTCCATTATGCAAGGGGCCAAAGGTAAAAAAATATCACATTACTCGCTGAATCGGTTATGGG
>DAIDJX010000435.1 GCA_027451165.1 Prolixibacteraceae bacterium
GTTCGCCAATGGTTGAAACCGGAATGGAAGTTCCAGCCTTCTCAAGATCGGCTTTCAGGATTGTCTTTTGTGGTGCGGTATCAGGCTGACCGCCGGCAAGTGTGAAAATCAGCAAAATACACAGGGTGGTTAAAATTAGCTGTCTCATAATCAGTATTTTATTTAAAATTCTTTTATTGTATTATTCCAAAACTGTCGGGAATAGCAATTTTTCGATCGTCGCGAAGATACAAAATCGAATCAGGCATTAAACCTTAGCCGTTTAAGTAGTCAAAACAATTCAAAAAACGTGTTGAATTTACACGTTAATTATATGGCTTTCCGTGTCTTCAGTTTGGAAAATGCGTTATTACGAAATGATTTACATTATATTCACTAAACCTTATCAGCGATGAAGAAATTAATGATTTTGACCCTAACGATTTTTACTGTGCTTGGATTGTCTGCACAGAAATTTGAGAATCTGGCCAAGACTCCTCCCATGGGCTGGAACAGCTGGAACAAATACCACTGTGATGTCAGTGAAAAACTGATCATGCAGATGGCGGATGCCATGGTCAGTTCAGGAATGAAAGATGCCGGTTATACGTACATCGTCATTGATGACTGCTGGCAGGTATCGCGCGATGAAAACGGGGAGATTGTTCCTGATAAGGAGCGTTTCCCCAACGGAATGAAATATGTAGCCGACTATGTCCATTCCAAAGGTCTGAAATTCGGTATCTATTCGAGTGCAGGGACGGTTACCTGCCAACGTCGTCCCGGAGGATTCGGCCATGAATACCAGGATGCCCGATCCTATGCCCGGTATGGTGTTGATTATTTGAAGTATGACTGGTGCGGATCAACGACCCAGGATGCCCGGTCAAGCTATACCAATATGCGGGATGCCCTGCGCAAAGCCGGAAGACCGATCGTCTTCAGCATTTGCGAGTGGGGGCAGAGCAAGCCCTGGGAGTGGGCCGGGGATGTTGGGCACCTGTGGCGGACCACCGGCGATATCAGCGACAACTGGAACAGTATGATCGGCATTTTCAGGCAGCAGAAGGATCTTTCCAGGTATGCCGGGCCGGGAAAATGGAACGACCCGGATATGTTGGAGGTAGGAAATGGCGGCATGACCACTGAAGAATACCGGACGCATTTCTCACTCTGGTGCATGTTGGCTTCTCCGCTGATGGCCGGAAATGACCTTGCCAATATGACGCCAGAAACCAAAGCCATCCTCATGAATACGGAAATGATTGCCATCGACCAGGATACCCTCGGAAGACAAGCGACCCTCTACCGGGATAACGGGGATTACCAGATTTGG
>DAIDJX010000436.1 GCA_027451165.1 Prolixibacteraceae bacterium
CAGACCATCACCGTTCTCGATCCGGATGGAAACAGAATCATGATTGTGGGGCGAATATCGCCCATTTTTTCAGTTTAGGTCCAGACAAAATTATAAAAAAATGCCGGACTAATTGAAAAGGCAAGAATGCCGGCTGTAAGCGGGTATCTGATTACCTGCCAGATGATCTTCATGCTATTTTGTCAAGGACTGAATTCCCAATTTTGATGGACTTATTATAGTTTGAAAACAACCGATTAAATCTCCTATAGAAGTTCATCCATCAGGGCATTGAACTCTGCTTTGAATTCCTCATGAAATTTCCCTGTGGCAGGGCCGTTAAAGCCGGAATGGATTTTCCTTACTTTTCCCATTTTATCGATGAAAATCGTCGTTGGGAAAGCAGCAAATCCTTCAAGCTCGGGCAATGCAACAGATACATTGTCTACTCCCGACTTGCCTGCAAATAAGATTTCGTATGGAATGTCCAACCTGGTTTTCAATGCCTCCAGGGATTTTTTGCCCGATTCAAAATCAGCCTTTCGTTCAAATCCCAGCCCGATAATCCCGACTCCCCGCTCCTGGTTCTTTTTGTACCATTCCGCCAGAAATGCATTCTCATCCAGGCAATTGGGGCACCAGCTTCCCAGGATGGTCACAATCACCACTTTCCCCTTGTATTTCTCATCCGTCAGGGAAACAGGCTGACCTTCCAGGTTCGGAAAGGAAAATCCCAGGGTGGTAAAGCCTTGTTTCATCCGGGTAACCGTATAGGAATCCGGCAATGCTGCCTTGGAATTCCGGCTGCCGGAAAAAGGTGTTTTACTTCTCGGGGTAATGAATTCACCTGTAAAGGTAGTGTCGGTGCTGAATTCACCTTTCAGCAAATAAGGTGTCGATCCGCCGAAAGCTGAAAGCTCAAAGGTTTTTCCCCGGACAACTCCTTCAAGGAAACGGAAATCGCCACTGGGGGTGAGCACGGAACCCGTCACCATCATTTCGTTCTGACTGAAACTGCCCACATAATTCTTTCCATCGGCTCCTTCGCCAAAAAGCATGTCCCAGGAGCCGTCAAGCGAAACCGAAGGGTTTTCTCCTTTGGGTGAAAATCGCGGAAGATCACCCGCTTCGGCTGTAAAAATCAACCCGGTATCCGGTTTTTCCGACCCCAACTTAATGAATCTTCCACTTATGGTATTCCCTTCGATTTTTGCTTTGAAAACTGCAGAGTACAGATCGACTGGTATAGTGACCGAATCGTTCTGCAGGGTAACAACCGGCAGTTCAAAACGGTCGGATCCGTTGATCAGAAAAACAGACAAGCTGCCGGGACTT
>DAIDJX010000437.1 GCA_027451165.1 Prolixibacteraceae bacterium
ACCAGGTTCCGGCAACAAAAATCAGCACCAACCCGTCGGCAATCAGGTCCAGGCCCCACCAAAACCAATTTTTGTAAAGTAAAGCATCCACAGCGGTGTTTTTCAGGTCAAACCCAAGAAGATGACCTACCAGGTACACCAGGATCAAAACGCCTGTGAAAAGGATAATCCCGGCATTTAATGCGGTATCGACGGTACCTCTGGCTATTGCAGCCACCGGGAGGGAAACCAGGTGTTCCTTCTTTTTCGTTTTTTTCCGGAAAAGATTGAGCAACCCATCGTACCCGATGGCAGAGGCAAACAGTTTTCCGGCAGGCTGTCTTTCCCATCCTTCCGGGGTGTACAATATGGTTTTGAAAATGTTGATTACAAAGAATACCGTTCCCAGCATCACCAGGGCAATCCCAAGTATAAAAAATGTGCCTCCAAGGGGATTGAACTGGCTGAAGTCAGCCGGCAAAGGCCAGTATAACGTATACAACGGAGCATAGTGGGAGAAAAAGCCGGCCAGCCAAAAAATCAGTGTGCCAAATGCCACCAGGAGAAAGGTCCAATTGGCAAGCTTATAGCTCCAGATTGGTTTCTTCATCAGGAAAGGAACCAGGAACAGGAAAGCCCCAAAGACCAGTGAATAGGTTGATCCGAAGATCCCGACCAGCGGATGGGCTGTTAAGATGGCAAAGTACTGATAATCTGGTATCGCAGAAATGGGCTGAACTGCGTACATCCGCATGATCATTCCTTCAATAACGGCAAATCCATAATAAACCAGGCTCACCACCACAAAACGTAGTAATAATTTTTGCATAGGGGTCAATCCTGAAGGTTTAAATTTTCCTTCTTCCCCGTTCAATAAAATATCCTTGAAACTCATAATGTCAAAATTTAGTAATTAGTATTCATTCCCTGGATTATTCAGTCACTTCGACAACATCCTTTAAAACCATGGCAGCTCCTTTCGGACCTGAATATTCTGTCGAACGTATGGTGTAAACGCCCGGTTTCCCGAATTGCCACAAAATATCATTCCGGTGACCCGGTACCACCTGCATCTGGAAGAGCATGGAATTATCCTGGCGGAACAACCCGAAACCATAAGTCAGATCATGGGATGTTACATTGAAGAGAACTTTCTCGTTCACTTTGACGGCAAGTTTTTCAGCCGGGAGTGTGAACTGATGATTGGCGACCGTGATGTCAAAAACCTTATCCGGCTTGATTTCCGCACGGTTAAGATCCATCGGGGCCCAGGGGATTGTG
>DAIDJX010000438.1 GCA_027451165.1 Prolixibacteraceae bacterium
AGAACAGAAATTTGAAGTGTGGCTGACTGAAAAGAACGCCAAGATTCAGGCGAAGAAAGACCGTTTATCCAGTGATGCGGACAAAAACCGCAAGAAACTGTTGGAAGCTGAAACCAAGGCCAATGAAGCAAGGGCAGCCGCTCAGGCAGCCAGAAATGCCGCCCTGGCCAAAGAAGCTGCCGCCAAAGCAGCAGAAGAAAGTGCAGCGCCGGCAGAAGGAGATGCTGCTCCTGCAGAAAATGCTTGATAATCATACGTTACAGTTGATTTGGGAATGCCACTCCAGCCAGAGTGGCATTCTCTTTAAAAACAGATGGATAACATGCTTACCTTCCAGGATTGTGTAAAAATCGGAACCTTTACAAAACCTTATGGCTATTCCGGGACATTGCTGCTGCGTTTTGACCCTGAGTGGGAAGCTTCTTTGGAATCGGCTGAAAGAGTGATCACCGAAATAAATGGCTTACCTGTTCCCTGGTTTACGGCCCATGATGGGATACGCATTACCTCTTCACAATCCGCGCTGGTCGACCTGGACTGGATTGAAGATCAGGAGACAGCTGAAAAACTTTGCGGGCACGAAGTATACCTGTTGAAGGAAGACCTGGTCATTCAGGCGCCAAATCAGGAACACAACGACTTGACCGGCTATCAGGTGGTAGTGGAAGATGGTCTTCCTATCGGAACGATCATACGGACAGAAAATTTTTCAGGTAATCTGGTGATGATCCTGGAAACCCCGCACGGTGAAAAAATGGTTCCCCTGCACGAAGACCTTGTGGTTGAACACAATACTGCCCTAAGAACGCTGAAGATGAACCTTCCGGACGGGTTACTGGAACTCTGATCTCATTCAGGCCTTATCCCGGCATTCATAATGCTCAAAATTCCTGATCAAATTTTTCCATTCCTCCGGAATTGGTTCAGATTGCTGTTCTGAATAATTAAAACAAACCATGGTGGTGGATGAAACTGCCCGTGGATTATCATCTCCTTTTAAACAAATATGCTGTAACAATTCAAGGCTTTTTGTACCCAGCACATGCACCTTTGTGCTGACTTCAATCTCCTCATCGGCAAATACAGGCTGGAAAAAATCTATCCGATATCCGGCCACTACCAGCGAAAGGCCATCAAAGTTCAGCGGCTGCCCGGTAACCTCCCTGAAATAACTGACTTTCCCAAGATCAAAATATTCTGCATAGATGGCATTGTTGACATGCCGGGCTGGATC
>DAIDJX010000439.1 GCA_027451165.1 Prolixibacteraceae bacterium
CTATGGCACTTCCGATCCGGGCATGTATGATACGCTCTCCGCCCTGGTTCGCTTTGACATCGATACGGAAAGAATCCATTCCCTGGTTTACGACAATTTTTCAGCCGCAAGGTTCCGGTTAATGGGGTATTGTTTGTATCATAAGATGGTAATCCTTCCGGAGTACCGGACCGCTTACATCAGCCTCACTGCCAATGAACTGAAAATGTTCAATTTTGTGCCTGGGGATACCGAAGGTTTTGTGAATCTTCCGCTTTCGGTTAAAGATGTGGTATTCAGCGCTATCTTTATTGAAAAGGAGAAAATAGTAAAGACCTCTTTCCGTTCCCGCGGGCGGTTTCCAGTAAACAGTTTCTCATCGGCTCATTTCAATGGTGGTGGGCATATGAATGCCGCTGGCGGAGAATCCACTTTACCGCTTGAAAAAGTTATTGACTATTTCACGCAACTTTTACCCGATTATCATCATCTATTAATGAATACTTAAAATATTCCAAAATGATAAAAATTCTGAAATCAATTGTTTTGCCGGGACTTTTCCTTGTCTTGTCGCTCGCTTCCTGCCTGAATGTGGATACAGTGGAATATACAGCCGCCAAAGAACAGCAGGAGCTTTCAACTTATCTTCAAAACCTGGCTGGTAAAGGTTTTAACATAGACACAACGGCGATGGGTGTTTATTACATCAGAATGACGGAAGGTACAGGCCCATTTCCCGTTGCCGGAGATACCATTTCCATTAAATATGTGGGATACCTTTTGAATGGAAATGTTTTTGATACTTCATTTTACACTTCTTCCGATTCTTCATGGACTTATGTTTATAAACAAAAAGAGTTGCTGGCTGCCTGGGATGAAATTACGGGAATGATGAATACCAATTGCAAAATGGAATTTATTATCCCTTCTGCACTGGCTTACGGATCTTTGGGTGCCGGTTCTATACCTCCTTATTCTCCATTGGTGTTTGTAGCCATCATGTCTAAGATTAAAACTAAGAATTAACCGGTTCTTCCGGAAAATTAACGATTTCCTTCTGATCAGGATCCTTAGGTTTTAACCATGAATCAGCTCGGTCTCTGGAAGAAGCTTCTTCCCGGCTTTATCCCGTTGTCGGGATCGCCGACGGCGGGATCATATTCATAACCACACAGGTCGCAAACATATTTCTTCATGGGCAACTCCTTACCATCGAGTATACGCGTATTTGTTTTATCGGGCAAGCAA
>DAIDJX010000440.1 GCA_027451165.1 Prolixibacteraceae bacterium
GTGTCTACTTTTTTGCAGGCGAAATTCAGCCTGAGCCCTTCATCAACGGCTTCTCTGGCTTCATCACTCCCTTTCGGGATGCTGGCTGGTACCCTGCTTTTCGGACCTGTAGCTGACCGGTTTGGCTATAAATACCTGCTGGTTATACCGGCGCTGCTGATCGTCCTGGCTATGGAACTTCTCGCCAGGGCGCAGGCGTTGTGGGTACTGCAGGTATCTTTCTTCCTGATTGGCGCAGGAGGAGGAGCCCTGAATGGTGCAACCAATGCCCTGGTCGCAGATGTAACTGAGGAGAATAAAGGTGCGGAATTAAGTCTGCTGGGTGTGTTTTTCGGTATTGGAGCTCTGGGCATGCCTGCCCTGATGGGTATTCTTACGAAAACCATAGCTTATGAAACCGTCATTTCTGCAACAGGTTGGATATTGTTGCTACCTGCCATCTTTTTTATGCTGACCGCTTTCCCGGATCCGAAGCAGAAACAGGGTTTCCCGGTCGGCAAAGGTTTGGCGCTGCTCAGGGAACCCCTGTTGATTATTGCCGGTCTGATTCTTTTTTTTGAAAGCGGACTGGAGGGCATGGTAAGCAACTGGACCACCACTTTTCTGGCCAACAGGAATATATCTGCAGATAAAGCGTTGTTTGCCCTTTCGGTGCAGGTGGTTGCCCTGGTGGTTGCCCGGCTTATGCTCTCCCGCTTACTCAGGAAATTTCCGCCCCTGTCTGTTCTTTTTCTCTGCCTGTTACTGCTCGGAGCAGGTTCATTGCTGATTTATTTTGGCGCAGGTTATGGAATAGCCCTTGTTTCCATGGTACTTTTCGGTTTTGGTTTTGCTGCCGGTTTTCCGGTGGTGCTGGGCATTATCGGGGAACGGTATCCTACCCTCTCCGGAACAGCCTTCGGCATGGTGATCATGATGGCGCTGATCGGAAATACATTACTCAATTATTTAACCGGAATCGTTTCACAAGCCTGGGGTATAGGATTCTTTCCGCTCCTGCTGACCATATGTGTTGTAATTATGGTGGGAATACTTCTGGTTCTGAAAAGAGGGACGTCCAAAAAATGAAATATTGACATATTTACGCATTCAGCAGCGGTAGTATTCTAACTAACGTCTAAATAAGACACTGTTATTCATGTTGGAATAAGGTTCAAATCTTCAACGGTTAGTTCAAATTTAGCTATTTGT
>DAIDJX010000441.1 GCA_027451165.1 Prolixibacteraceae bacterium
CGTCGTTTATCCGGCGCGGGTTTTTCTTTAGAACTCAGGCCGGAAAAGTTCGCTTTCGAACGGCTTGACCTTCTGCGCTTGTTCAATAGAGCCGGTTTCGAGAAAACAGCGCGCCGCCCGTTCGGCGGTCGCTCGCGCCGGAAGGTACATGTAACCGCGCCGATCAATAAAGCTTTTGAAGAGGGTTTGAAGCTGGTCGGCGCGCTCTAATCTGAAATGCACGATCCACTGACGCGGCGCGCTTTCCTGCCCAGGATCGGAGGCGCACTCTTCAAGCCAGACGCGCGCGGCGTCGTCACCATGCCGCTTGGAGCCGAAGAAGATCATGTGTACCCCCTCTTGTGCGAAGTCGAAACGCTAGTACTAAACCGTTTTTGCGTCTAATCACATTTTTCGATTGATCGGGGCGTTTCCGTTCGCTTTTGCTCATGAATAAGGCCCGGTCTATCAAACCGGGCCTTGTAGATAGGCGGCGTCGATCAGAACATGATTTCGTCGTCCGCGCGGGGCTTCGGCGCGAACTGGTAGAGCGCCACCGGGTCGCCGCTTTCGGCGTCTTTGCCCGACCAGACGAGTTTCGTCAGCTTTTCCGTACTTTCCGTGTCGTCGCGCCGCGTCACCGGAACTTCGCGTCCGACGAATTCAGAGGCATGAGGACCGGCGACGCGAACGAGATAACCGCCCTTCTTCTTGTCGGTCGAATAGGTCGCCTTGTGGGCGCGCTTAGCGGGAGCAGACATTTTGTTCATCCTTTCAAAAGTGTGATTTGCGAAAGCGCGAAATTGTGCTTGCGCATTTTTTCTAAACGCGTAAAATTCTTTTGTCAACTCGTGAAAAGGGGAAATTCGCTATGAAGGAAATGCTGGAAACGCTCGCGGAGCAAATTGACAAAATGCGCGTTAGCCCATTTTGCACGGGCGACGCGATCCACGCTTATACAGCGCGCGTCAATGAAAACTTTTCGCTTGCTGTTGCCGATTGTCGCGGCGCGGGCGATCAGGCAGGATTGATGCTAGTCGAGATTTTCGCAATCCGCGTCGCGGCTTGTGCTTTGCTCCTCGCGGAGAGGATGAGAGGATAAAGCCGTGTTCAATTTTCATGTTCAAATTCTGGAAAAGCCTGATCGTACCGGAGACGTGATAGTGACTGTTCATCACAACTGCGATGGACGC
>DAIDJX010000442.1 GCA_027451165.1 Prolixibacteraceae bacterium
CTTCCCCCCGGGCGGAAACAAATATCCCCTTCTCTCTGAGCGCTTTTACAAGAACGGCAGGATTTTCTGCCTTAATTACGGTAATCCCTGACAATTGGCTGTCTCCGGAAGGAGAAACAATGGTCAGATTCATTTCTTCTAATGCCTTCCTAAGGATCTTGGTCAGGAACAGCACCCTTGATTCAATTTCTTCTTGTCCGATCCTGTTGAAAAGATTGAGGGCTCCACCAAGGGCAAAAACAGTCGGGAAATGAGGGCTGCCTGCCTCCAGTACCGAAGCCTCATGCTTCAGGTCAAGAAGCTGGTTGTCCATCAATCCCGGATTGATTGCGCTTCTCCAACCTGCCGAAGGCAGCGGTTGATCCAACCATTTCCTGTTCACAAACAATCCGCCGATGCCGTACCCGGTGGTCAGCCATTTCAACCCAGTGAAAACCAGAAAGTCAATGTGGCATTTTCTGACATCAACCGGGAATATTCCGAGCGCCTGTGTAGCGTTCACCACAAAAATCAAATCACGCTCCCTGCAGAAAGCACCCAGGCGCTGAAGATCCTGCCGGAAGCCTGTTTTATACTGCACATAACTGGTTACCAAAATCTTAACATCCTGTGTAAGCGCCTTCTCAATGGTCTCCAGGGAGTAAACCCCATCTTCAGGTTCGACAAAATTCACTTTAATTCCCTGATTGAGCCAGGGGAAAGTGGAAGACGGGAATTCATCCCGCATGGTCAGAACATTTCCCAAGCCTTTCAGCATCTGTACTACATGGTTCATTCCATGGGATGTATTGGTGGTAAAGGCTATCTCATCCTTCCCAGCGTGGATAAAATCAGCCAGTTTTAAACGTATCCCTTCCGTCCTTACAAGCCACTCATCCCAACAGGTATCGCCATTTTCCAGCATTTCGTTGTAGTACCTGACAGCTTCGCCGGCTGCGCTTTTGGATACCGGAGATCCACCTGCGGGGTT
>DAIDJX010000443.1 GCA_027451165.1 Prolixibacteraceae bacterium
GTCGAGGGATTGTGCGGCATGTGCCATACCTCTTCAAAGAGCGTCGCTCTCGAGACCGGCCGACCGACGTGGCGCAACATGTATTCCACGATAGAGAACTCGCGGGGAGTAAAGTCGATGCGGCGGCCGTTCCGCTCCACGCGGCGCTCTTCCCGGTTGAGCTTCAAGTCCCCTACCTCGGAGGTGTTGGGCACGGGGTTTGAATGCCGGCGCAGCAGCGCTCCGACTCGAGCCAGCAGTTCAGCAAAGGAGAACGGCTTAACCAGGAAGTCATCCGTTCCACTTTGAAAAGCGAGTACCTTGTCTTCGATCCGGCCACGCGCGGTCAGAACCAGCATCGGCAAACGTGGCTTGCTCGGCCTTACCCGCTGGAGAAGTCCGATGCCGTCCAGTCTGGGAAGATTAAGATCGAGGATCAGTAGATCATAGTGGCGTTGATCAGCAAGGGCGCTCCAGGCCGACTCACCGTCGTGAACCAGATCGACCGCAAAGGATTCTTCCTGCAACTCCTGCTGAAGAAAGTTGGCCAGCGCAGCATCCTCATCCGCGATGAGGATGCTGCGTCTGGCAGGAAAATTCGTCCCTCTGACAGCCCTGTCAGGTGTTGAGATGTCTGGCTTCGTCGATGTCATCGTATGATTCCCCATAGCTCCGAGTAAATAGTGTGGAATGCGCTTTTTGACACGTAATTCTTGCGTAATGCTTGAACTGAATTAGATTAAAGTTGTTACCTTTATCCTCGGATCAAAGTGCTGCTCTCATCCGCGGTGTACCATTACGATGCATCCTGAGGGTGCCCAACACAATAAATACTCATGCAGATCTCATTCGCGGATATCCCAATTTGGGATGGGTCAATGGAGTTCCGTTTTGGCTTGCGACGATAGCAAACGAGGTTCCTTCAAAGTTTCCCCGCAAATTCGCTTT
>DAIDJX010000444.1 GCA_027451165.1 Prolixibacteraceae bacterium
GCCGTCTCCTTCCAGACGTCTCGGGCCAGCATCTCGCGAGAGACGACGCGGCCGTGATTGCGTACCAAATACTCAAGAAGCTCAAACTCGCGCGCGGTCAGTTCAATTCGCTGTCCCTCGCGGAATACCGTTCTTCGCACCGGGTCAACTTCAAGTCGGTCCACAGTCAGGACCGCCTCCGTCTCCGTCCTGTTACGCCGCAGCAGAGCGCGAATCCGTGCGCTCAACTCGGCGAAGGCAAAAGGTTTCACCAGATAGTCATCCGCACCGGCGTCGAGACCCAATACCCGGTCTTCAATCGCATCCTTCGCTGTGAGCAGCAGGACCGGCGTCTTCATCCCTTGTTTGCGGAGCGTCTGCAACACTTCGATTCCATCCCGGCCGGGAAGCATGACATCCAGAATGATCAGATCGAGCGCGCGCGTGCTGGCGTGAAAGAAGCCCTCTTCGCCCGTCTGCGCCAAAGTGACCGGGTAGCCTTCCGATTCAAGGCCTTCTCGCAGGGCCTGTCCCACTTTGGGTTCGTCTTCCACAACCAGGATTTGCATCGTACCCTCCTTTCCTTATAGGCCGAAATGGGGCCCTCCCAGCCTGAAGTCTTCCTGAACCTTTCCTTACTGCGGAATTCAGGAACTTGTAAGCACCACTTCAGGTAAAAACGGGACATTTCTAGGCTATAAGGAGGAAACGGCTTCCCAGAGGCGGAAATCATAAAGACCGCATCTCAGAACACCCTATGAAGATCGGAAAAATCGCTCTCGTAGTCGGCCTATCGCTGCTCGTGCTGGCAGCTTTGGGTGCGGCTTGGGTCCGCTGGCGTGGATTCCGCGCCAGCTCTGCGCCGGGCGCATTCGAGAATTCCGTTGCGAGGTCGATACGCGACTTTGCGATAC
>DAIDJX010000445.1 GCA_027451165.1 Prolixibacteraceae bacterium
CCACCCGGGCCAACGCCACTCCGCATTCCGGACAGGTCACCCAGGTGAGTCCCGGCCCCATGACGAGCAGCCGTTCACGCAGAAGCTCTCGTCCCGCATCCCCCCTTTGTCCCTGCAACAGTTCCAGCCCATTGATCTCGGGCTTTTTCTGCTCCAGCAGCTGACACAACAATTCGGTGGCCCGCAGTTGGGTATCGCTCATGCAGATGCGACCTCAGGATGCACCACATTGAGCGCGGTCAGCACGGCCAGCGCAACGGTTTGGTTTTTGTCAGGGAGGTTCTTGATAGTGGAGGCGCCATTCACCTGCAGGTTGAAACTGAAATGTTTGGGCTTTTGTCCCTCCGGAGCTTTCATGTAAATGATGAGGGCGACGCTCACCAGGTTGTATTCCGCCTCGAACGCATGGTGTACCTTCAGATTGCCCAGCGCGAGTTTGATGGCGTCCTCCTGCTCTCGATCCGGAGAGGCCTCCACCTGAAAGAAAATGCCCGTGGTATTGCGCGGTGCAAATTTCGCCCGCCGAACCCGGATCCCCTCCACGCCCAGCGGTGACAGATCCTCGAAGGTTTCGAGGTTACCGTCGCGCAGCACGTTGAGATCGTAATGCACCCGCTCGATCTCCTCCGGAGCGATTTTCTGCCCCAATACGTGCTGACCGAAAAGCTCCAGCACGGCCACATGGTTTTTGGCGCCCCCTTTCACCACGCTCTCAATCTGTCCGGTGTCCGGGTGGTAAACCAGTGCAGTTTCCAGGGCAATTCGGGTAGTGAGACGCTTGAAATGATTGTCCGTGAAGTGAGCCAGTGCCGTAACGGGTCCTTCCACATAAAGGGTCACCTGGATGCTGGCATCCAGGGCATGGTTGCTGAACTCCAC
>DAIDJX010000446.1 GCA_027451165.1 Prolixibacteraceae bacterium
CCTGCTCTTCACGATGGAAGGGCCCGAGAAACAGAACATCGAATTCACGCAGTACATGCCCGGCTCAATGCACACGGAAGACAGGGGCAAGCACCTTAGCGCTGATCGCGTTGCGGATCGAATCTTTGCGGTAGGGATTCCAATGAAGGACGCCGGCGCGGCCCGCGCATTCTATGAGGACAAGATGGCGTTTGCCGTTGCAAAGGCGCCCCGACGATCGTTGCGAAAAGATCATCAGTGGCTCAATCTTCCGGGGCCGTCTGGGCAGATGATTGCGTTCGTGGAGAAGTTGCCCGCAGACGCATTCGAATTGATTCTCGATACCCCGGATCTTCGGGCCGCGCGGGCCGCCCTCACGGTAAAGGGCTTGCATCCGCAAACCGCGGGACAGACCATCACCGTTCTCGATCCGGATGGAAACAGAATCATGATTGTGGGGCGAGCAGGATAATGCAACGCCAACGCGAAGACTCGCCCATCGATTCAATAAGCTAACGTAATGCGGTACGCCGAGTGCTTCGCCGACGACTGATTAAGTATTCACTTGCACATGTGGCACTTGCATGTTTTCAATCAAGAACATAGTTTCTATTTGCAGTAACAGCATGTGGAAGCCATTCGATCGGAAACTTCGCATCGGAAGCGTCCGGCCAATGCACCGGCTCGCCGCGCATCCCCTGCCAGATAATGCAGGATCTGGCGAGCTAGCTCAACCCGAGTGCGCCACGACCGACGCACGAGGTACTTTAACCCGCAAGGATGGAACCAACGGAGTGCACAGTGGGGATGAGAGAAACTTCAATGAAGACAACTGGCAGGACGAAGGCCTTTCGATGGAGACGTGCACTGGCGTGCGTTCTTGCAT
>DAIDJX010000447.1 GCA_027451165.1 Prolixibacteraceae bacterium
AAATTCAGGGCTGACTTTGGAGACTCATTATAATTTGTATTCTTTTTTTATAGCTTTATAAGTCATTCCGAGTAAAAACCCAAAAATTGGGGTACAATGTGGAAATGACAGGGAGCAGTTCGCTACCGTTGTGGTCATAAACAGCTTGTCAAATGTCTTTACACCTTTCCAAGGCGAAGGTGCAGATGTTTCTCCCGCCCGAGGCGGGATCGACATGACAATGGCAGTCGGTTAAAAGGGAACCGTGGCCGGGCGGTAATCAATATGCTTTTCAAGGCAGGGTTTCGTGCCGCCCGGCCACGGTTCCCCCCCTCTCTGGGCGGCCCTTGTCATCCTGACGAATCCGCCAGCCGGCGGAGAGGAAGGATCTGCATGTTTTCATAATGTTCGGGTCATCGTTTAACAGATAATCAAGAAAGCAGGTATTTCTGTCAATAGGTGGATAATCCTTCGTGGTTCATTTTCAGATAGTTGAAAAAATCTGTCATTGGTAAGGTTTCAGTGGCATAGGGTATTTCCTGATCTCATAAACTTCTACCTTTTCGGAAAGTTGAGCCAGTTCTGCGGTTTCGTTTTCATTTAACTGTTCAAATCCTTTTTCAATCAAAGATTCAATTATATCCAGACTCGCATGGTATTCACTGTTATTTTTTTATTTGGTCCATTTTGTTCATTCCAATAGTTTTCGCAAAAATTAAGGTAATTGTGTCTTATTTCCTGAATAAAATTCAAATTATTGATTCCCTTGCTTAATGTACTCCGGACGCTTCGCGGCAAAATCTTTGTAGAAACGGATTCACCCTTTCAAATGCAAAGCCTCATAGCCGCGAAATCTTCAATATCTG
>DAIDJX010000448.1 GCA_027451165.1 Prolixibacteraceae bacterium
GTTTCAGGTTTCAGGTTTCAGGTTTCAGGTTTCAGGTTTCAGGTTTCAGGTTTCAGGTTTCAGGTTTCAGGTTTCAGTATTTTCCGGAGAACTCAATCCCTTGTTGGATATTGGTTGTTGAATATCCGATATCGGTGATTTCTTTTTCTTCGTTTGGAAATCTGGAATCTGGAATTTGAACCCTGGAATCTGAAATTTGGAATAAATCTTCCTATTCCTGTTTCTTCTCCGAGACGCCAATGCTGATTTTTCCTTCACCGCCCATCAGGAAAACGGTGAACTTGCTGTTTTCCGCCTGAATGGAGCCCCCTTTGTCGCCCATTTTCATGGTAACCGTTTCAAAGCCTTTTTCCTTGAGCTTTGCATCATATTTATCGAGAAATCTGTGGCAAAAAACTCTCCGGTTTGTTTGAGCAGGACCAGTTCGTCATTTGAATTGATTTTGATCACCAGATTACCGCTTTGCATGATCTCTCCCTTTGGAACATCGGCCCATTTGACGGTAATGGTATTGCCCTTGATGATGCCGTGGGCAACATTTGACCATGTGGGGTCAACCGCATCCTCTTCCCCGTACCAGAGGATTTCGTTGCCCAACTGCCGAAGGTAGTATTTGCCACCGGCGCCGCTGAAAACGCCGTTTAAATTATAAGTCGGCGTAACGGCAATTTTTTTAACTGTTTGCGAAACAGAAATGGCCGGCGCCAGGAATAACGCCAACAGGCAGAGTACAAAATAATTCTTTAATTTCATTTTGATCAATTTTAAAAGTGATAATAGAGTTTATTGAAACTGGATTGTTTTTTATGTTGTCGTTGCTGTCGTTGTAGTT
>DAIDJX010000449.1 GCA_027451165.1 Prolixibacteraceae bacterium
GCCTGATTGAAAAAACCTACTGAATATGAGCCCTTTTCCTTTGTACCTTGTGGCAAATTGATAATTTCCTGACCGGTGAGGTTTCTGACTGAAATGTCAATATTACCTGCCCTTGTAATGGAATAATTGATTTGAGTACTTTCAGAAAAAGGATTTGGTGAATTCTGGTTTAAGAAGCCCTGATTGTTTCCGGCGATATCTGAATCCGGCTTATTTTGATTCTTTTCAAATGGAAGCAATGAAAGGAGATAATCCCTGTTCACAGCGTATTGTTCTTTGCTTTCAGGTTTATATTGAGCGAGTTTGCCGACATAAGAGGACTTCAGTCCCTGGTTTTGCATTAACAGGTATATGTCGCCCAGGTCAATAATAGCGAAAATGCTGTCAGCACTACTGGTTGGATTTAATATTTGATTTTCGTACCAGGCAATTGCATTCTCCCAGTTACCTAGTTCTACATCGCACTTATTGGCTAAAAAAGCTCCTAATTTACTTAATGTCGAATCGTTTGCAATGGTATTATCGGTGAGATAATACTCTTTCAAATTGTTGTAATTATTGGTGGTAAATGATTCCAACCGTAGCAATTCTTTCATTGCAGCCGGTGCATAGGATGATGTTGGATATTGTTCAATCAAAAGTTGAAAAAGTAAAACCGCCTGTTCGTAACTCCCGTTCTCAAAAAGTGAAGATGCTTCCATATAAAGATCTTCTACAGCAGATGCTGACGGATTACCACCAGGATACCAAACCGGCATCCAGTTAAATGTTCCACAATTGAGTTTAAGGTCGCTTGCTGCATTAAAACTCGTGCC
>DAIDJX010000450.1 GCA_027451165.1 Prolixibacteraceae bacterium
CTCCCTTCAGCAGGATTTAAAGGCATTCGAAGGGAAAGAATTCAGCAACGAGATTGCGATCAGCTATATCAACCTTATTGCCTACAAGGCTTTCTCCTGCATTAACCGCAACCTGGAGACGCCATCAGAAGACTACGACCAGGTTAACAAACGCAATATGGAATACTACAACCGGTTTATGACCCTGCTGAATCAGTATTCCATACATGAAAGGACAATCGGTTTTTATGCGTCAAAATTGTACATAACTCCTAAATACATGACCTCCCTGATTAAGAAAACAAGCGGGAGATCAGCCATGGAATGGATCAATGATTATGTGGTTCTGGAAGCCAAGAACCTGCTCCGGTACTCAGACATGACCATTCAGGAAATATCCGAGTACCTTAATTTTTCCAATCAGTCCTTCTTTGCCCAGTATTTTAAACGGTTAACAGGCTTTTCACCTTCAGCTTACCGGGAGAATCCTCAGTAAATGAAGATGATGCCGTTGTTTTTATTCATAACCCTTACAAAACAATAATTAGCCTGACTTTAAACACCTAATACGAAGAAAATGACAAAAGAAAACCCGTTGAACCGGAAAATCAAATCCGGAAAATTACTTTTTCTCCTGACTGCTTTGTTAATGGTTACCAGTGTCAAAGCTCAGTTACACCATTCAGGTACTATCCCGGAAAACACCCTGCCCGTTGAAAATATCTTCCCTTTCCAGGAGCACACTGTCACGGTTCTACCATCGTGGAACTTCCCAACCGCGACTT
>DAIDJX010000451.1 GCA_027451165.1 Prolixibacteraceae bacterium
AAAGAGGAACTAAGAAAACTGGACAAAGAACAATTGGTCGATTTGGTATATGATCTTTTAATCAAGGTTGACGCTTTGACCATCTTAGTTCATGAACTTCAGCAAGAAGTTAAGAGACTGAAGACTCCTAAAAACAGTGGCAACAGTTCTCTTCCACCTTCTCATGATCTTTTCAGTCTCAAGAACCAAAGCCTTCGGGATAAAAGCGGCAAAAAGCCTGGAGGACAACCCGGCCACAAAGGAGAAACACTTCTGATGTCGCCCAATCCGGACAAGATTGTTGAACACCTTCCGGATAATATCTGTCCACAATGTGGCAGCATCCACACCAAGGAGATGTTCCAACTGACGGGTAAACGACAAGTTATAGACATTCCATTTATTCAGGCAAGTATCATCGAGCACCAGGTTTATCAGTCGATTTGCACCTGTGGTCATGTCAGTACAGGCAATTATCCGGTAGGTGTAAACGCCCCTGTGCAATATGGGAATAATTTGATTTCCCTTACGGCATACCTCAGTTCCAGACAGTACGTACCCTACAACCGTTTGTCTGAATTGATTAAGAACATTACCAATATCTCCATGAGTGAGGGTACCATATTTAACTTGCTAAACAAAGCTGCGAAAACAGTGATGCCCATTTACCGGGGAATTAAAGAGGAGATATCCAGAGCAACTACCGTTGGTGGAGATGAAACAGGGATGAAAGTCAATAAAAATAAGTTCTGGGCCTGGACCTGGCAAAAT
>DAIDJX010000452.1 GCA_027451165.1 Prolixibacteraceae bacterium
AGGCAATGACAGCGGTGCAGAGGACAACTGCATATTCTATACGCTGCTGGGAAGCTGCCTGCAAGCCGGTGTGGATCCTCACACATGGTTGACTTCCACACTCGAAAAAATACCGACCCTGCAAACTCCAATAAACTGGGAAGAACTGCTCCCATAAAACCAAATAAAACAAAGATAAAACGGACTTAGAGAGTGATGTTACTCCCAGTCCGTTTTTTTTCAATCTATAATACGGCGGATTTGGGATGCTTACAAAGTTGGATTAACTATTATTGAATTGGTCCTGCATACATTGCCATAAGTTTCGTTTAAACAAAAAAAAGTCCCTTACATAAATTATGTAAAGGACTTTCATTAAAAACGGCGGCTATCTACTCTCCCACGTTGTCTTGCAGTACCATCGACGTAATTGGGCTTAACTTCTCTGTTCGGAATGGGAAGAGGTGGAACCCCGGTGCTTTAACCACCTGAATAAGGCAGCCCCTCCAAACCTCCCCGAAG
Organism: Prolixibacteraceae bacterium; assembly: GCA_027451165.1. GTDB lineage: Bacteria > Bacteroidota > Bacteroidia > Bacteroidales > Prolixibacteraceae > UBA1413. Next base: position 502 of record DAIDJX010000452.1, read on the forward strand.
GGAAGGCTTTTTGAAGCTGTATGTCAGACATGTCGAAAGAAAGAAAATGTTTACAATAAAATCATTTTTTATGCTTTTTATCCATACGAGTGAATGTTTTTTTCAAGCCTTTCTTTAAGTCTCCCCTTCGGGGAGATTTAGAGAGGCTCTCTTAAAAAGCTTTCGGGCTATTAGTATTACTCGGCTCGCACATCACTGCCTTCCACCTGTAACCTAT
>DAIDJX010000453.1 GCA_027451165.1 Prolixibacteraceae bacterium
TTCAGAAACGGTCTAATGATTTCAGTTTATATGTTGCCATAGTACTCTTGAGGTGGAATGCTTACACTTTCGTTTATACATTAAATCTTCTCTAATGTATGACATTCATCATTGTCTGCTTGGACTATTAGGGTATCTAATCCTGTTTGCTACCCAAGCCTTCGTCTCTCAACGTCAGTTATTACATAGAAGGACGCCTTCGCCGTTGACAGTCCTCCTGGTATCAAAAAATTTTATCTCTACTCCAGAAATTCTTCCTTCTCATATATAACTCTAGTAAAAAAGTACTCTTTTAGAGTTTAGTTTACCGTCTACATACCCTTTAAACCCAATAAAGATAACTAACACTAGCCTTCTACGTATTACCGCGACTGCTGGCACGTAGTTTGGTCAAGACTTATAAATAGATTATGTCATTATATACAACCTATTTAGAATTTTATGCGAATTAATCGCTATTGTATTTATACAAATACATTTACATTCTTCCAAGTTACTGGTTCAGCCTTTCGGCCATTGACCAATATTCCTCACTGCTGTACAAAAAAGCATTGGGTTTTTTTCAGACCCAATGTGGTCGATCAACTTTCCAGTTACGACTACGGTTATTGCTAGAAAAGTCATTACCTTTCCTACTACTCACCGAGATAAAAATTAACATCTTAAACCG
>DAIDJX010000454.1 GCA_027451165.1 Prolixibacteraceae bacterium
GACAAGGAAACCGACACCTGTATTTGCCCCCAGGATAAGAGACTCTATGTTTTTAAAAAGAATTACAAGCACCACGGGGCTGTTTATAATTTATACAAATGCAAAGAATGTAAAGACTGTCCAATCCGAATGAAATGTACAAAATCGAAAACAGGTAGGATATACAAGTTGAATATCAATCAAGAAAAGATAAATCAGTACAAAGAAAAACTGAAAACAACTTATGCCAAAGAAATGATAGCCGAAAGAAAAGGTATTGTTGAACATCCATTTGGGACGATAAAATGGCTAATGGGCAAGTTCCAGTTCTTACTGACAGGAAAGGAAAAAGTCCAGACAGAATTTAACCTTTACACAACAGCTTACAATATTAAAAGATTGATAGGTAAAAGTTCAATTTTTGAAATATTATGTAAAGTAGAGAATTATAATTGGGCATTAGCCTAAAAAAGGCTTTAAACCGACTTTTTAAGTCGGAAAATGGCAATACACTCATGGATGCAAGATGGAACAAAAAAATGAAAACAACAAGGCAGGTGTTGATGCAAATAAAAAAGATCATAGAAATAATAATGAGAAACTCAGCTTTCACACAGCCTGTGAAGCCTGGGGTTGTCTGGTCATCGATCCTCCCGCCAGCCGATGAGTCCCGGAAAACC
>DAIDJX010000455.1 GCA_027451165.1 Prolixibacteraceae bacterium
TTTGGCGGTACCTTCAATGGTCACAGGCAATTCCACTTTAACCGGCTTATTCTCTTCAATCTGCAGAAAATCTGCATGAAGCATTTGTTCTTCTACCGGGTGCCACTGAGCATCCTGGAGGATGGAAGGGTAAACTTTACCATCAATATTAAGGTTGACCACATATACGTCCGGGGTATAAATGAGCGGTCTGAATTCAGGTACCGATGCATAAAAATGAATGTTTTTCTCCCCGCCATACAATACACAGGGGATCAGTTCCTGATCTCTCAGTTTCTTTGAATCTTTCTTTCCGGTGGCTTCCCGGAGATTTCCGTTGATTTCTAATGATTTCATTTGTTAAAAATTAAAATTATGGTACTCAGTTCTTTCCTCCGTCAACTAACGAAGAATAAACAGCATGCATAACATTTCAGATGCCGTTGTGAAAAAAGCGGTGCAAATATAGTATTTACTTGAAAAATAGCGAACTTATTGATTCATTTTTATATACCCTCCAGATGGCGGTGGAAAAAGCATCGGCCACAGAGATGTATTTAATTTTCGCCGAGCTGTTTTCCCTGGGCAGGGAGTTGGTAAAATAGACCTCTTCGAGAACAGAATTGTCAATATTGCTGATGGCATTTCCGGAAAGTACGGCATGTGCG
>DAIDJX010000456.1 GCA_027451165.1 Prolixibacteraceae bacterium
ATTCGACCTCACCTGCATGACTCTGAAGAAGCATTTCAGTTATACCGGCAGTGCCGCCAAAATTACCATCGATCTGGAAGGGCGGATGGTTATCAAAAAGATTACTCAGCGTTGATTTGGTCAAGAGAGCAATAACATTTTCATAAGCTTTTTCTCCATCTTTCAGCCTGGCAAAGAAGTTGATTATCCAGGCACGGCTCCAGCCTGTATGTCCGCCTCCATGTGCAAGCCTGTAATCAATAGTTTTTCTTGCAGCATCGAGAAGCTCCGGGTTTTTCTGCTTAGTGATCTGGTTTCCCGGATGCAATCCGTAAAGATGCGATATATGTCTGTGACCGGGTTCTGCTTCTGTGAACTCCCCGGACCATTCCAGAATACGCCCATCAGAACCTATCTTTATCGGGGTTAGTCCGGAAAGGGTTTTCTCCATTTTCTTCCTCAGATCTTTATCTGTACCAAGGATAATAGAAGCCTGAATAGTATTTTGTAACAGGTCACGTATTATCATATGATCCATTGCCGGACCCATTACCATGCTTGCCCTGCCTCCTCCTCCCGGGATCAGAAAACTGTTTTCGGGGGATATCGATGGGCCTGATACAAGCAGTTTCGTCTTCGGATCCGTTGTA
>DAIDJX010000457.1 GCA_027451165.1 Prolixibacteraceae bacterium
GGCGGTCCCTGAGCGGAGTCGAAGGGAGTCGAAGCGCCGGTCGCTGAGCGGTGGTCCCTGAGAGCGCGCCGAAGGGTCGAAGGGAGCCGAAGCGCCGATAAACAGCACCGGCATTTCAATCGGCGGTGGAGGGTAAAGGGGAGTCGCAGTTTTACCAGGGTTTAACATGCTGATATGGTTTTCGCTGGAAATGGAAGATTTTGATGCTGCATCTCTTTGGTATCTTCTGCAAAAGAAGGAACGTTTCCACGGAGTGGCTGCAGATCCCTCACCCTGCCTCCCACAGGCTCACGCAAATAAAGGCGGGGGAGGGATCTTCTGAACGTAAGGAAGGGGTCAAAATGTAGTTAATGACAATGTGGTCTGTTGTGGTATATACAATGGTCTAATCATTGGGTTGGTATGGCCTATTATGGGGGACGATGGTTCGCACTAAAGCGGCGGCATTTCAAACCGCGGTGAAGGGTCTTATGGGTCGCCCTTTCCTGTAAGAACCATCCACAAAGGGACGAAGTAAGATCGATGGTCAGCGATTTGAAAAGTTACCTGGACTCACGATTCTCAAGCCTCGAAAACCTGATGAGGCAAAAGTGATGGATATGTACGATTATGCC
>DAIDJX010000458.1 GCA_027451165.1 Prolixibacteraceae bacterium
GTCTTGTCACCGACCTGATCAATCAGAAAATTGATATTCCCGGCATCCAGGAAGATGTTGAGCTGATGATGTTCGATGGATTCACCCGGTTTTCAGTGGCTGCAGTGGCATGGTACCTGGAGAGGAAAAGGGCAGCCTAATATTTAAAAAATTGAATTTTCTCCGTGCCAAAGACAGTTATGAAATCATGTTATATAACATGATATTAAAGATTTTTATGGATCATTTTGCCTGTCAATAATTTGGATTTTATCCTGGAAATTTTTTATTTACAAGGTCAGAAGGTTTTAGGGGTGTTTATAAATCGTTTATAAACGATTTTTCGACATCTTTAAATAATTGTATATCAATATATTACATAAGTCTTTCAACTGACTACGGATCAGAAGGTTGGGGATTCGAATTCCTCCGGGATCACTGGAAATCAACCACTTACAAATATATTTGTAAGTGGTTTTTTTGTTGTACGCAATGTACACGCTTTGAAATGACCCTCATTTTGAATTTTTTCCTGTAAATGGATGTCCATGTGATCAAAGATTCCGTTTAAACAGGTTTTTATAAAATCACCATCGTAATTCATATCAGAATT
>DAIDJX010000459.1 GCA_027451165.1 Prolixibacteraceae bacterium
ATCGCCGAAACGGGCTACTTTCAGATCGAGTGCATCGTTATAAGCTGCAGCAGCTCTGATCCAGACAGCTATCCTGTCGATTGATTCAGGATCCTGGTAATGTCCAACCACCACTTTCCTGTTGAGCCTCATCCTTGAACCTATGAAGCCGAATTCACGATCGCCATGTGCCGACTGGTTCAGGTTCATGAAATCCATATCTATGGAATCCCAGGGAATATCCCTGTTAAGCTGTGTATGAAAATGCAGGAATGGCTTGGTAAGCACAGATAAGCCTTTTATCCACATTTTTGCAGGAGAGAAAGTATGCATCCATGTAATCAGCCCGATGCAGTTCCTGCTGTTATTTGCAGCAATGCAGAGTTCAAAAATTGAGTCAGGTGTTGTCAGAATCGGCTTAAATATCACCTTCTGGGATATTTTTGTGGACTTATCAAGTGCCGAAGCTATTTTGGCAGAATCTGCACCTACTTGCTTAAGTGTCTGAGGACCATACAGATGTTGGCTTCCGGTTACAAACCAGACTTCCTTTGTTTTAAGTTTTTCCATATTTTGATTATTATATTTTTTATGTTTAATCTATTCCTGTCA
>DAIDJX010000460.1 GCA_027451165.1 Prolixibacteraceae bacterium
AGGAGTCTGGTCCGTGTCTCAGTACCAGTGTGGGGGACCACCCTCTCAGGACCCCTAAACATCGTAGCCTTGGTAGGCCGTTACCCTCCCAACTAGCTAATGTTCCGCATGCCCATCCCGTACCGCCTGAGCTTTAAATATTAAAGGATGCCCTTCAATATCATTATGGGATATTAGTCCGAATTTCTCCGGGTTATCCCCCTGTACAGGGTAGGTTGCATACGCGTTACTCACCCGTGCGCCGGTCGCCATCAAAGTATTGCTACTCTATGCTGCCCCTCGACTTGCATGTGTTAAGCCTCCCGCTAGCGTTCATCCTGAGCCAGGATCAAACTCTTCATTGTAAAAATTTTGTCTTAAATCTCTTTACGAAGACTTCTCCTTGGTCTCATTCTAAAATACTAACAAGTTTTTTTAGACGAGATGTCTTTCTCGCCTGGTTGCTACTTCATATATTCAAAGAACGTTTTTTCCTTTTTCACTTAGGGACGTCAAAGTTATAGCTTTTTTATCATCCCACCAAAAAATTCGAGATATTTTTTCCGGCTGTTTTTCTCCTTCTCCTTTTCAACTTCTCTCAGCCGGAA
>DAIDJX010000461.1 GCA_027451165.1 Prolixibacteraceae bacterium
GGGGTAGATTGCCGATTGAATATTCCGTTTCTTCAGTTCGTTGCGTATGACCGGATCGTCGTTCCAGAAGATAAATGCATCCTTTTCGGTCTGATTCTGAATGATTCTGAATTTCGAATCGATATAGTTTTGAAATTCATAGTTGTATCTGTCCAGGTGATCGGGTGTAATATTCATCAGAATAGCGATATCTGCCTTAAACTCCGTCATCCCATCGAGCTGAAAACTGCTCAGTTCCACTACATAATAGTCGAAATTTTTCTCGGCCACCTGCAGTGCCAGACTGTCTCCCACGTTGCCGGCGAGCCCCACGTTGAGTCCTGCTTCTTTCAGTATGTGGTAAATAAGCATCGTAGTGGTGGTCTTTCCGTTGCTTCCGGTGATGCAAATCATTTTTGCCTTCGTGTAGCGACCTGCAAATTCGATTTCTGAAATTACCGGTATTTTTTTCTCTCTCAGCGCTTTTACCATCGGAGCTTTGTCAGGAATTCCGGGGCTTTTGATTACTTCATCCGCATTCAGAATCAACGATTCAGTGTGCTGCTTTTCTTCCCACCGGATGTGGTGCTTGTCCAGCAGTAG
>DAIDJX010000462.1 GCA_027451165.1 Prolixibacteraceae bacterium
ATTGACCAGGATGTGACGGTGGCTCACCAACTGGCGGGCACCGGCGCGCGACTTGGCCAATCCTAAACGGAAGATCACATTGTCAAGCCTCGATTCCAGCAACTGCAGCAACACGTCACCGGTCTTACCGGTGGAGGCTGCCGCCTTCTGGAAAAGCCCCCGGAACTGACGCTCCAGCAACCCATAGGTATACTTGGCTTTCTGTTTCTCCCTGAGCTGTGTACCGTACTCCGATTTTTTCCTTCTCTTGGCGTTCAGCCCGTGCATCCCGGGAGGATAGTTCTTATGTTCAAAAGCCTTGTCAGGCCCAAAGATCGGTTCGCCGAATTTCCTTGCAATTCTTGATTTTGCTGCTCTGTATCTTGCCATTACCTGATGTTTTTAAAATTAAACGCGTCTTCTTTTGGGAGGCCTGCATCCGTTATGGGGCAGAGGGGTCACGTCAACGATTTCCGTCACCTGAATCCCAACCGTGGATACCGCCCTGATGGCCGATTCCCGCCCGTTACCCGGACCCTTCACATAAGCCTTCACCTTGCGCAGACCCAGGTCGAACGCAGTCTTGGCACAT
>DAIDJX010000463.1 GCA_027451165.1 Prolixibacteraceae bacterium
ATCGGCCCATGGTTTTTATTTATGGTAAAAACGATCCCTGGACGGCCAGCGGGGTGGTCATCCCCCGGAAAAGCAACATCCTCAAAGTGGTGCAGGAGGGGGGCAGCCATTCAACCCGGATCGCCTCCCTGGATGAAACCAACAAAAAGGCAGTATTGAAAAAGATGGGAGAAATCCTCTCTGTGGCCGTTCCGGTCATGGCTCAACAAAAATAATTGCCCCTTGTTGCAAATTTTTTAGTTGGTGTCTGTTTTTTTCTTATCTTTGCACCGCATTCAAGTTCTGATATTCATTGAATAGATCATATACTGCGGGGTGGAGCAGTTGGTAGCTCGTTGGGCTCATAACCCAAAGGCCACAGGTTCGAGTCCTGTCCCCGCTACCAAGAAAAGCTTTTCGTTTTAACGGGAGGCTTTTTTAATTTATCAATGTTATCCGCCATGTATACTGTTTATGTTTTGTATTCCCCAAAGTATGATAAGATTTATATTGGAATGACCACTAATCTGGAAATGAGAGTATTTGCACACAACAATCTTCCGAAGGGATGGACAAGAAAGTTCAGGCCG
>DAIDJX010000464.1 GCA_027451165.1 Prolixibacteraceae bacterium
TACACAGATTAACACGAATAAACAAAGAAATATTAATCGTTACTTAAGTAATTCATCTACATTATCTTTGATTATTTTTTTATACTTCCCCGGATTGGTAACTGCATAGAGAAAAGCTTCATTGGTGATGTTGATCTGTTTGGAACCTTTGGTCAGTAACAGGGTCTGACCTGAAACGTTTAATGTTTTCGCAAGTTTTTCCCCCTCCTTGTCATTCAGGTCTGCTGCCTGGAAAGTAAGTTTTCCGCTTTTCCACAGTTCAGGATAAAGATCCTGAAGATTTTCTTTTGCACGTTCTTCCACAGTCCGGCAAGTCATACAGCGTGTTGTAAAATGGAAGTAATACGCTTCGATCTTTTCATTTACGGTTGTTTCCTTGTTCCCGGATTGGGCGTTGCCACTGAAAAAAGGAACCAGCAAGGCAACAGCAAGCAGTAATCTGATCATTTTCATGTTTTTACAGTTTATTGATTTTTCATAATTAGTTCTTTTACCTCTCCGGTAGATGGCAGCCTCCCGCTGAGCACCACTTTCCCATTGATCACCAGTCCGGGAGTATGCATGATCCC
>DAIDJX010000465.1 GCA_027451165.1 Prolixibacteraceae bacterium
TAAGCTTTTCAGCCAGTTCGATATAAGCATCCGTGGCTTCCTTAGAAGTTTTATACTGCACATAGCCCCAATTGCGGTCATTGAGCCATAAATGGTCCGGAATGGCAAGCCCGATGCCGCCATATTCACCCAACACGCATACCCGGTTACCATCGTAAAGGGTCATCTTCGGGTCAGGGTAGTGATGGATGTCAAGAATATCCCCGGCAGGGTAAAAATTCCCTCCGCTGGCAGGATTTACCAACCGCGACGGGTCATACCTCTTTGTCCATTGTACGATATCCACCGTCTTGAACTGTCCCCAGGATTCGTTGAAAGGAACCCAGCTGACCACACAGGGATTTGAAATCAGCAGGTCGATGATGGCTTTCCACTCCCTGCGGTAGTTTTCTTCCGATTCGGCTGAGCGCGAAACCTCATTTCCGTTAAAGTATTGCTCTGTCTGCCACTCCGGGCCTTCATCACCGCTGGGCATATCCTGCCACACCAGTATGCCTTCGTGGTCACAATGATAATACCAGCGTGCCGGTTCCACCTTCACATGCTTGCGTATCAGGTTGAATCCCAAT
>DAIDJX010000466.1 GCA_027451165.1 Prolixibacteraceae bacterium
CCGTGATATTCTGGAGAATCCTGAGGTGAATGTTGTGGATTTCATCGATGAGTTTCGCAAGACCGTTTATATCGATGAGATATATGTATTTACGCCCCGGGGTGATCTGAAGAAGCTCCCCCGAGGGGCCACGATCCTCGATTTTGCCTACGATATCCATTCTGACCTGGGGGACCGGTGCGTAGGGGGAAAGGTCAATGACCGGAAGGTAACCCTGCGCCATAAGCTCAAGAATGGGGATGTGGTGGCTGTGGAAACCAGCAACAACCAGCATCCTAAGATCGACTGGCTGGATATTGTGGTCACCTCCAAGGCCAAGAACCGGATCAAGGCATCGCTTAACGAGGCCCGAAAAAGGGAAGCGGCCAACGGCAAGGAGATGCTGGCCCGGAAATTCAAAAACTGGAAAATCGACCTGACCGATGATATTATCCGTAAGCTGCTCAAACACTATGGTTATAAGCTGGCTGCCGATCTCTACTACCATATCAGCACAGGCAAGATAGACACCCTTCATATCAAGTCGATGCTGGGCGAAGAAGAGAAGGAATCGG
>DAIDJX010000467.1 GCA_027451165.1 Prolixibacteraceae bacterium
AAAATTCCGTACTCCCTGATTTGCCAGGATTTGACGTGGGCTTTGATTGATTTTTTAGCAGGTTTTTCGCTTTCCCCGGAATCAGCCTCACCAGGCATTACAGGTCGGGATTGCCCGGCAGACAGTAGGCAGAGGAAGGAGAATATGATGAACAGGTATTTTTTCAAACTGCAATGTAGTAATTGGTAAAACGGCTACAAAAGTATAAAAAAAAACTCCGGCTCAATGCAGAACCGGAGTTAATAAAGGGTGGCAACGACCTACTCTCCCACTTTTTACGCAGTACCATCGGCGCAGGCAGGCTTAACTTCTCTGTTCGGAATGGGAAGAGGTGGAACCCCGCCGCTATAGTCACCTTAGTCTTTGTGTTGGCTTACACCACAATACCTTAAGACATGATGGGAACAAAAATCGAAACGTATAGTAAATCAGCATTCTTCTGAAAGTCTTCGGGCAATTAGTACTGCTCGGCTACGGACGTTACCGCCCTTCCACCTGCAGCCTATCAACGTGGTAGTCTCCCACGACCCTCAATGGAGAT
>DAIDJX010000468.1 GCA_027451165.1 Prolixibacteraceae bacterium
GATGCTGGTCGAACTCGCATTCAGCGGTCCGCCCTTGATAGCGATGGAGCCGGCGGGAACGATATTGATGTCGTGCTCCGCCAGCACAAAATCCGGCCGTCCGAACCGCTCATACAGGCCATCGGCGAGCATGGCGCGCGCGCCATCGATGGTCTCCTCTGAGGGCTGCCCAATCAGCATTACGGTGCCGTGCCACTGCGATTTGCGCTCCACGAGTTCGCGCGCGACGCCAAGCAGCACGGTCATGTGGATGTCGTGGCCGCAGGCATGCATCACGCCCACATCCTGCCCCTGATCGTTTTTGGTGTGCACGGTGGAGGCGTAGTCGAGCCCGGTTTGCTCGGTCACCGGCAAGGCGTCCATGTCGGTGCGGATGAGCACCCGCGGACCGGAGCCGTTGCCCAGCACCGCAACCACGCCATACGCCTGCGCGCCATCTTCGTATTTGCCCACGTGCTCAGTGACGTTGTAGCCAAGCGCACGCAGATGGGCTGCGAGATAAGCGGAGGTCGTCTGCTCGTGGTGCGACAGCTCCGGGCT
>DAIDJX010000469.1 GCA_027451165.1 Prolixibacteraceae bacterium
AAAGAATTGCGTCCGTTTATGAAAAAGCCGGAAAGCCTGAAACCTTCACATACTAAATCGAACCCGGCGCTGAACATGTATTATCAGAAACGATGTGGATGCATGTGAGGGAGTGTTTCGAAAAACACCTGAAAACCAGCTGAAATATCCTTTTTTGAGAATCTTAGTGACTTGGTGGTGGCAAAAATTATCAATTAAACAGTTCCTGACGGATTGATATAAAATAAAATGAGAGTGTAAGCCAGTCTTAAAACTCACTCTCACTCTCACTCTGTTTTTTGTGGGTTGTACTGGATTCGAACCAGTGACCCCTACCCTGTCAAGGTAATGCTCTAAACCAACTGAGCTAACAACCCTTCATTTAAAACAATTTGAGTTCGTAATGCTCTAAACCTCCCGATTGCTATCGGGATGAGCTAACAACCCTTCATTTAAAACAATTTGAGTTCGTAATGCTCTAAACCTCCCGATAGCTTCCCGATAGCTATCGGGAGGGATGAGCTAACAACCCTATTCTGGCATCAAAAATAGTAAAAAA
>DAIDJX010000470.1 GCA_027451165.1 Prolixibacteraceae bacterium
TAATTGGGCGTAAAGGGTATGTAGGCGGTTGTTATTAACATAATTTTAAAGATAATGGATTTAACCTTTTATAAAAATTATTTGATTTTTAAACTTGAGTTAAAAAGGAGATAGTCGTATTTCTAATTAAAAGTTAAAATTTGTTTTAGATTATTGAGACGGTCGGTCGGTGTAAACAACTATCTATCATTAAACTGACGCTAAAATACAAAAGTGTTGGGTCGCGAATAGGATTAGATACCCTAGTAGTCCACACCCTGACCTATGAGTGTTGAATGTAAGATTTTTTTTTTGTTCAAGCTAACGCGTAAACACTCCGCCTGGGTAGTACGATCGCAAGGTTGAAACTCAAAGGAATTGACGGAGATCTGCACATGCGGTGGAACATGTGATTTAATGCGTAACTACGCGCAAACCTTACCACTGCTTGTTTGGAATTTAAATGTGTTTCTAGATATGGGTTTTAATCAGGTGTTGCATGGTTGTCGGAAGTCCGTGTTGAGAAATGTTAGGTTAATTCCCTTAACGGACGTAAC
>DAIDJX010000471.1 GCA_027451165.1 Prolixibacteraceae bacterium
GAGCACGCCGAACTGCAGCGCCAGCTTGTGCAGATTGGGCGTGACGCTGACGCCGAACATGGCCAGGCTGGGGTCGCCGTTGCCCACGGGCTTTCCGTCCTGAGACAAGTCGCCAAGGATCTGATCGTAGGTGCGGTTTTCCTTGATGATGTAGATGACGTGCCGGATGGGGTTCTTTTCATGGGCGAAGGGTATCTTTTCCTCCGCGGCCTTCATGCGGTTGGACTGGAGCACGATGGAAGTTGACTGTGGCAGATTGCCTTCAATCTCCTGGGCATCGAGCACTGCGAGCGAACCGTAGAGCAGCGTGCCGATGTAGGTACTGCTCGACGGACGCCGTTCAGACATGCCGGGCAACTGGCGCTGCGGCATGTTGTTGGGGCCGGTGCCCTTGCCCTTGTCCGTGGCCACGTAGAGCTTGCCGCCGTCGAAGGCCATGGAGATGGGCATCCACTCGGTGGGAACAAAGCCGATGGGCTCAATAAATCCCTGGTGCGCCGCTTTGCCGGTCAGCTTTGCAGTATCCATGAC
>DAIDJX010000472.1:0-240 GCA_027451165.1 Prolixibacteraceae bacterium
CCATGGAGAGCATTCTTGAGTAAAATTTGATCGGCGTTTAGAGTTGTCTGGTAAGTCATCGACAGTACGTTTTACAGAGACTGGCAAGCGGGGAGGCTTAATCCTTTTTTGGAGCTTCCTAGCATCATTTAAGGAAGAGGGCTGTAGTAGAGAGCTCTCTGGAAATGCCGACGACAGATTAGAGCTTTGAGGAAACTTAGTACATCGTTTATCGTCCTCCATTTTGTTTTAAGTCTGACT
>DAIDJX010000472.1:250-522 GCA_027451165.1 Prolixibacteraceae bacterium
GGATGATGGCTATGCTTATATGCTAATATTATTTCAAATTGTGAAAAGGCGCATAGGCGCCTTTTGGCTACATAGGATCTATCTATAGCATGAACATAACAATGATAGAAACGACAGCAATCCAACCTCGAGAAACGGCCCACACCTGCGCATCGCTAGTACTTGGCGACGATGTTGATAATGACGTTGGCGCATGAGTTGGTGCCACAGGAAAATGAGAGGTTGGAATTGAAATGGTAGACTGGGGTTTGATACTTGTGAGCTGACCAGTG
>DAIDJX010000473.1 GCA_027451165.1 Prolixibacteraceae bacterium
TCACTGCAATAGCCTCAAACCTGAATACAAGTGTGGCCCTGATGGGAAATACAACTGTCTGGAAACCTGCCACAACCTCGCTGCTCTCAAACTATTATTTCATGAAGATCCTTGAGGAAGCCGGGCTGCCTGCCGGAGTAATTAATTTCGTACCCGGATCAGGTGCACTCATCAGCAGCATAGTTCTGAAGCACGAAGACCTTGCCGGAATTCATTTCACAGGTTCTAATGCTACTTTCAACACCCTTTGGAAAGAGGTCTCTGAAAACCTTTCAATATATAAATCATATCCTAAAATAGTCGGGGAAACGGGAGGAAAAGACTTCATTTTTGCCCATTCTTCAGCTTCGGTACCTGAACTGTCAACTGCAATAATTCGCGGCGCTTTCGAATACCAGGGGCAGAAATGCTCTGCGGCATCCAGAGCATATATTCCCGCTTCGCTATGGGAGAAAACAAGGAAAAGCATCCTTGCCATGCTTTCAGAAATTAAAACCGGCGATGTAAGGGACTTCCGGAACT
>DAIDJX010000474.1 GCA_027451165.1 Prolixibacteraceae bacterium
AAAGAATACAATTGGTGGAATGAGGCTTTACATGGTGTGGCACGTGCCGGATTGGCAACTGTTTTTCCGCAGCCGATCGGTTTGGCCGCCACATTCAGCGAAACATCGGTACACAGGGTTTTCAGCGCCGTATCCGACGAGGCAAGAGCAAAATATGCACAATTTGTATCGAAAGGTGAATACGGTCGTTACCAGGGATTAACTATGTGGACTCCCAACATCAATATTTTCAGGGATCCCCGGTGGGGACGTGGTATCGAAACCTATGGCGAAGATCCGTACCTGACTTCGAGAATGGGAATTGCGGTTGTTACGGGTTTGCAGGGACCCGATACTGGCAGGTACGACAAGATCCATGCCTGTGCCAAGCATTTTGCCGTACATTCCGGGCCGGAATGGAACAGACATTCTTACAATGCCGAAAATATTAGCGACAGAGATTTGCATGAGACCTATCTTCCGGCATTCAGGGCGCTGGTTCAGGAAGCCGGGGTAAAAGA